>JBFFLO010000022.1:0-16365 GCA_041554895.1 Lutimonas sp.
GGATCGTCCATCTGAACTGTCTTTTTTCCAACGAGAATTGATGCCTCTTCTGACCTCCATTGATGAACACGCTGCAAAGAATAGCTGTTTGAAATCCAATAGGGGACACCTTTCTTCACATCTGTTGCATCAGGAAAAATATAGCCGTCGCTACTTTGTGCCCACTTTAAGATGACATAAGGCCTTTTCTGCTCGTGAAAAGTAAAAAATCTTTTGTTCAATTCCCTTCCTTCCCTTTCCATAACAGAAACCACGACCTCTACGCCACTCTCCCTGAGCCGTTTAATACCCTTGCCTCCCACCTGCTCGTTGCTATCAACAGAACCGATAACAACTTTTTTAATTCCCTTACTGATGATAAGGTCAGCACAAGGTGGGGTCCTGCCGTGATGCGAACAGGGCTCAAGGTTCACATACAGGGTTGCTTCTGGCAACAGCGCTTTATTTTTTACAGCGGCAATAGCCTTGACTTCTGCATGAGAACAGCCTGCTTTTTGATGCCAGCCTTCACCTATAATAAGACCATCATGAACGATAACACTTCCAACCATGGGATTGGGATAAACCAGCCCCAGGCCGTTCTTTGCCAGTTCAAGGCAACGTTTCATATATTTGCTGTGATCGCTCATTAAAGTTTTGTTCTACGCGAAATTAAAAAGATTAATCCTCTTAACGACCACTTTGACAAATTTTATCTTACCGCACTTTAATAGGGGTCGCAGCAAGGGGTTTCAGATTTATGCAGTATATTTCAGCCCTGTAAAAACAACCTAGAAAAAAGTGTCAATCCTATGACAATAAGTGCTTTAAAAGAAATTTTTCAAGATGAATTGGAACAGGTATATCCAAAAGAAGAGATCTTCAGTTTTTTTTATCTTCTATGTGAAGCTTACCTCAATAAAACAAGAATCGATATATCCCTGACACCGGTTCTTGAAGTGACGCATGAGCAGAAAGCTTCCTTTTTAAAAGCGCTTGAGCAGCTTAAAACAGCATACCCAATTCAATATATCATAGGTCATACGGAGTTTATGGGCCTTGAATTTCAAGTGAACGGGCATGTCCTTATCCCGAGGCCTGAAACTGAGGAACTGATCAGTTGGATACTTGCTGCCACATCAAAAAAAACAACATATAACATTCTTGACATAGGAACAGGAAGCGGCTGCATACCCATTACCTTGGCCAAAAATTTGCCTGAATCAAACATTGAGGCAATGGATGTTTCAGCGAAAGCGCTTGACCTAGCCTCAAAAAACGCAAAGCGGCATGAGGTTACCATCAATTTCTTCCAAAATGATATACTCAAGATGGATGCTTTTCAGAAAGATTATGATATTATTGTTTCAAACCCGCCATATGTCAGAGAAAGTGAAAAGAAACTGATGCATAACAATGTTTTGAAATACGAACCGGACCTGGCTTTATATGTTTCTGACAAAGACCCATTGATATTCTACAAACAAATTTCAAAACTGGCGGCCAGGGCACTTAAGCCAAATGGTTGCTTATACTTTGAGATCAATCAATACCTCGGGGCCGAGGTTTGCGAACTTTTAAAAAGTTTGGGTTTTAAAAAAATTGAGATGAAAAAAGATATTTACGGGGCTGACAGAATGATAAGAGCTACTAAAAATTAAATATATTTGCCCCATGCGAATAGATATAGTTACGGTGTCACCGGAATTGATAAAAAGCCCTTTTGAACATTCAATTCTTAAACGTGCACAAGAGAAAGGAAAGGCAGAAATTTACTTTCATGACCTGAGGGATTATGCCATAAACAAATATGGTAAAATCGACGACTACCAGTTTGGAGGAGGCGCGGGAATGGTGCTCATGATAGAGCCAATAGATAAATGCCTCAGTAAATTGATGAAGCAAAGAGATTATGACGAGATCATCTATATGACTCCTGATGCAAAAACCCTGAACCAGGGAACGGCAAATATCTTATCCGACAAGAAGAACCTTCTTATTTTGACAGGCCATTATAAAGGAGTAGACCAGCGTGTGAGGGATAAATTTATCACCAAGGAGATTTCAATTGGAGATTATGTGCTTTCAGGGGGAGAACTTGCTGCCGCAGTGCTCTGCGATGCTGTCATCAGATTAATACCCGGTGTACTTGGGGATGAGACTTCCGCCTTAACTGATTCTTTTCAGGATAACCTGCTGGCACCACCTGTCTATACCAGGCCGGCAGCATATAAGCATATGAGGGTACCGGAAATACTACTCTCCGGTAATTTTCCAAAAATTGATGAATGGAGACATGAAGAGGCCTTGAAAAGAACTAAATTGATACGGCCCGATCTTTTAGATAAATAGGACCGGTGGCCTTATCATTGAGCTGGTAAACGAATGGAAATTCGTCTTGTTGAACAAACAGACAGCACTGAGTTTAAAAAACTGGAATCCAATTTAAAGTCACAATACAGAATATTTATTTGCATTTTCATTGATAAAACATAAGAAGCCCTTAGACTAACCTCCAGTTTTAAAGGGGTTTAGATATTTAAACAAAGGGTTGTTATTTTTTTAATCCTTACTTACTTATTCAAAAGTTTTTTTATAAATTTGCAGACTCAAAATCAACCTCTGACGAAAATCGTGTATGTTGACGATTGATCAACCATTTTAAAATATCATAATGGAAAATTTAGTAAATTTTGTTCAGAAGGAATTCGTAGCAAAAAATGAAGTTCCTGATTTTGCCGCAGGTGACACGATTACTGTGTACTTTGAAATTAAAGAGGGTGTTAAAACCAGGACCCAGTTCTTTAAAGGTGTTGTAATTCAAAGAAGAGGTAGCGGAAGTTCTGAAACTTTCACCATCAGAAAAATGTCGGGTACTATTGGCGTAGAGAGAATCTTCCCAATTAACCTTCCTGCTATTCAAAAGATAGAGGTAAACAAAAAAGGAAAAGTAAGAAGAGCAAGAATATACTACTTCAGAAATCTTACTGGTAAAAAAGCACAAATCAAAGAGAAAAGGTTTTAACCGAATTTCTCAAATCAATCATAGCCCTTTTTATCAATCGATAAAAGGGGCTTTTTTTATGAACAAAAGTTAATAAGGGCAGTTCATACTGTGTGCATAACAAATTTGGAAATTACTTGGTCAATATGGGCTTTGTAGTTAGATTTGGTCTAAGAAACAAAGGGATGTTTCTGGTTCAATGTTTCGCTTGGATGCAGATCTTAGTTGATTCATAAAAACAGAAAAAGAACTTGGTTTTGCTAAAGTGAATGCTTTAGCGCAGTCTGCTGATCCTAAATTAAGATCAATGTATTTAGCATACAGGTTTAAACGTTAAGGTTAGTGATTGCAAATTAAATGTTTTGGATCGTGTATTTGAGAACGCCGGCATTTCGATAAAGGCAGTTTCAGGTAAAAGACCCAAGAGATTTAAAGAAATAAGGCTTGAAGTTTAATTATTGGAACATGAAAATGTGATGATAAGTGATCAATTTTAAGCTAGATGTTTCGGCAAATACCCATGATAAGGAAAACCTTCTTTATCATGGGTTTTGTTTTTATACTACCTTATAATCAGGCCAAACTGTTTCGGCAACCAACAATCAAACTTTACGGCAAAGTGCAGCAATGAAATATTTTCACTTATTAACATTTGTTAATAAGTGATGTTAATAAACTGTTTGCTTTTTTATTATTGTTTTATAACCTCTTGTGCCACTGTTCATTTAAATTTGTTTTAGGTCTGTGAAACGAATGGAACGATCCCCGATTAAAAGGTTATGAAAATTGTTTTGTGAGGAGTAATTGACTTTAGATTAATTTCTAATGCTGTTTTCTTGATGAAAAATACTAAAGTGTTTAGCGCAAATCATCTTTAGTTACGCGAAAAACAGCGATTTTATAGGGTTATTAATGATATACTAACATTAAGTCCCCCCTATTTAAACCAAAGCGATATTTAAATACTATTAGATATCGTTAACCAAACCAGGAAGCCATAATTGAGTCTGACTCAATTATGGCTTTTCATTTTATAAGGTTAACCAAGATTTCCCAAGAAAACAGAGATAAATAAAAATGATTTTTTTGTTTTTCTAGCACTTAAACTTTCCCATGGTTTATTATATTTGCAGCAATTAAATCACAAGATAATGACTAAAATAAAAGTAAGCAATCCTATCGTTGAATTGGATGGTGATGAAATGACAAGAATTATTTGGAAATTTATTAAGGACCAATTAATCCTTCCCTATATTGAACTCGACATCAAATACTATGACTTAGGTATTGAATACAGAGATGAAACTAACGACCAGGTCACTATTGATGCGGCAGAGGCGATCAAAAAGTATCATGTAGGCATCAAATGTGCTACCATTACACCCGATGAAGACAGGGTTGTGGAATTTGGTTTGAAAAAAATGTGGCGTTCACCAAATGGAACGATCAGAAACATAGTTGGCGGCACGATCTTTAGAGAGCCGATCATCATGAAAAATGTACCAAGATATGTACAAGGCTGGACCAAGCCGATTTGCATCGGAAGGCACGCATTTGGTGACCAATATAAAGCGACAGATCTTGTCACTAAAGGCAAAGGTAAATTGACAATGACATTTACTCCTGAAGACGGAAGTGCACCTCAATCATTCGAAGTGTATAATTTTGAAGAGAATGGGGTTGCCATGGCCATGTACAATATAGATTCTTCAATTTATGGTTTTGCCCGTTCAAGTTTCAACCAGGCACTCACCAAAGGCTGGAATCTTTATTTTAGCTCCAAAAACACCATCCTAAAGGCTTATGATGGCAGGTTTAAAGATATTTTTGAAGAGGTTTATCAAAATGAATTTAAAGAAAAGTTTGCCGCTGCCGGAATTACTTATGAGCATAGGTTGATCGATGATATGGTCGCTGCAGCGATGAAATGGCATGGCGGATTTGTATGGGCCTGCAAAAATTATGATGGTGATGTTCAATCGGACACTGTTGCTCAAGGGTTTGGCTCACTGGGTTTAATGACCTCTGTTTTGGTAACTCCTGACGGAAAAACAGTAGAAGCTGAAGCTGCTCATGGAACCGTTACAAGACATTACAGGCAACACCAACAAGGAAAGGAAACTTCTACGAATCCTCTAGCCTCGATTTTCGCATGGACCAGAGGTTTAGAGCACAGGGGTAAACTTGATAACAATCAGGAATTGGTCAATTTCTGTCATACGCTTGAAAAAGTTTGTATTGACACTGTTGAAGCCGGTCAAATGACCAAGGACCTTGCCCTGCTGATCCACAAAGAAAAAATGACTTCAGATGATTATCTGAATACCCAGGATTTTTTAAATGCCTTAAAAGTGAATTTAGATAAAGCATTGGCATAAATTATTGCTGACAATAAAACAAAGGCTTCAATACCAGTTATTGAAGCCTTTTTTATTTGGTTAAGATAAATATCATATCTATGTTTATCCTTTGAAACAATATTAAAAATGAAAGGACAAACCGAACCAAAAAATAAGGCCAAAATATTTGACACTAGTGAAACTAAAAAATTGTTTCAAAAAGGATTGAAGTTTCTGGCGCTGGCATTGCCTTTACTATTTGGAGCTCCTGTCTTAATAACCATTGGGTTCAAAGCCCTTAACAAAGGTAACGGTTATCTGTTTTTGGTTTTGGGATGTTTATTGGGTATCTTCACAATCGCTCTGGTCACACAGGCGTTCAGGCTTATCCTCAAAGCACTTTTTAACAGATGAAACGCAATCCGGACTTTGTTAAAATTACCCGGTGGGAACACTGGCCCACCCTGGCCTATTACATGCCGCTTTTCCCTTTTTTCTTATGGCGCTCAATAAAAGCCGGCCACCCTATCTTTTATACCATAGCCAATCCTGCCATCCTTTTCTCAGGGAACGGCACTGAATCAAAATTCAAGACACTTGGCCTTTTACCTGAATCATTGATCCCCAAAAGCTTTCTTTTTAAGCAAACTGATCCAGCAGCCGAACTTCAAAAAATCATCCTAAACAATAAATTTGATTTTCCCTTAATTGCAAAACCCGATATTGGGTTTAGAGGGTATCTGGTCAAAAAAATCGACTCTTTAGGAGGGTTGCGAAACTACCTGCAGCATGTCAAGGAAGATACCATTATCCAGGAATTTATTCCCTATGAAAATGAATTGGGTATTTTCTATCATCGAATCCCAGGTCAAAAAAAAGGTCGTATAACCTCCGTAACTATTAAAAAATTCATGAAAGTCACAGGTGATGGGCTCCTGACCGTATCTGAATTGATCCAAAAGGACGATCGTGCTTTTTTATATGCCGACCTTTTTCAAGCCATCCATCAAAACAAACTAGGTCATATTTTGAATAAAGGAGAAAAAATGACACTTTCAATTATTGGAAATCATTCAAAGGGAACACAGTTTCTCAATGGTAATCACTTGATAAATGACGAGTTGGAAGATTTTATAGATACGATTTGCCAACAATTGGAAGGTTGGTATTATGGGCGACTGGATATTAAATACAAAAACTATGAACAACTTCTGAAAGGAGAAGATTTCAAAATTCTGGAAATAAATGGCATCATCTCAGAACCCACTCATATCTATGATGCCACAGCTAAAAATGCTTCCTATTTTAAAGCATTGAAATCCATCAACACACATTGGAACATCATGGCGGAAATTGCCCTAAAGCTGCATAAAGAAGAACATATTCCCTACCCTTCCATTTCGGCCTATTATAAAAATATGTTATGGCTGAGGGCACATACCAAAAAGCTCAAAAAACTGAATCTAATGGATTTTTAAATGGATACTTAACGTTTCATTAAATCTCCTCTTGGAGTAGTTGGGTTATAGCCGAAATCTCCGTCCGGAAGATTGATCCCCATTTGTGAAATGATATAACCAATGCTCGCAAAATGATGTATAGCATGGCTATGTGCCTGGATCAAAGCAGCAGCAAGCGTGTAATTAGCCGTGACCATACCCAGACCTAAATCATCTTTAACTTCAACCATATGATCCAAATCTGCCGACTGAACCTTATTTAATTTCGACATAATTTGATCAAAATAAGCTAAGCCTACGGCCACCTTTGTTTCTGCCAATTCATTTCTTTCACGAGCGGTAAGGTCTATTTGCCCATGCTCAATTCCTTTAAAAATACAATCAAAAACGTCTAATATGTGTCGCATATGGATTCCGATACTGGAATAGTAGGGAGCAGTAGAATTATTTGCGTATTGTTCGTCATTGATTGAATTTAATAAATTGACTCCTCGGTTGAGGTTTTGAATAATGGCTGGAATCATTAAATATATTTTATTTATCGACGCTAATTTAATAAATTAATTACTTTAAAAATTTAATTAAAGTCAAAATTCCGAGTACAAAAAAGAGGATACTAAGAATATAATTGATATTTCTTGCAATGAACTGTGCCTTTTTCACAATGACCTGTGCAAACAGAACATATACAAAAAACAAAGCAAAAGCCCCTAAAAAGACACCACTCACAAATAAATTTATAAAAGGCTGTTCAGTATTGAGCAGTCCCCTGTTTTCTAAAACCGAAGACAATACAAGATAAAAAGGAATAGCGAGCATATTCATTGCCGACATGAGCATTCCAAGCCAAAAACTCTTTCCTTGTCGTTTTGCGCCTTCTCCTTTGAATTTTTTCCTTGCCTGGAAAAAGAAAATAATTGAAAGAGAAAATAACACCACGATCCCGGCCAACTGCAAACGCTGAATAACTTCTGGATGTGCCGAAAAATAACGAGCAAAAACCAGTGCTATAAAGGCCTGGGGGATAACAACAAGGGCAGCACCAAGGGAAAACCAAATACCCTCTGTTCTGGTTTTCTCTATGGTCGTTCTAACCGCTGTCATGTTCAACATACCCGGCGGTATCAAACTTAAAAAAGCCATTACAAAGCCCAAAGCTATATGTGTGAGATACGGCATATCTATAATTAAGGAATTACCCTTCAAATTTCGCAAATGTTTTTAACAAAACCTGCCTTGCTTACTTAAAATATCTGTCAATCATTTGATTCATATCTGCCGATAATTTCAGTTTGACAATGAGAAATATAAAAATAACGGTGATCAGAATGCTCTTGATAAAAATATTCAAATAGGAATTAAACGGAAAATCAATAAAATAAAAGACCAGGAATAAAAAAGTTATGATCAAAAGCAGGACCACTGTTTTTCGTGTAAAAGGTTGCATCTGCAATTTTTTATTGACATAGATGATCTTTAACAGAGAGAACAAGGCGACGACAATCAGTGTGGCCAGGGACGCCCCTTGAATGCCCATAAAATCAATTAGGATCCTGTTGAGAATAACCACGGTCAATGACATTCCTATGGCATAGTAAAATAACATCCTGTAATACCTGGAATTCGTCAAGATCGCACCATTGGTTCCCAGGGATAACTTGATCAATTCAGAAACAGAGATCACCAGGACCACATAAATCCCAACTGAGTACTCCTGTTTATCGATGATCTTGTACAATTCTTCAATATTTGTATTGATCAGCAAAAACAGCAAACCACCTACGATCAATAAATTCAAAGAACTTTTCTGATATAAGTTCTCCACCTCTGCCATGTTGTTCTTATTGAGTTCCAGAGCCGTTATCGGATTAATGATCTGCTGCATGGCTCGCGATGGTATCCCTATTACGGAGGCAATATAGACCCCAACAGAATAATAGGCTACCTCAGCAATATGCTTCATTTGAGGGATCATAAACTTATCTATTTCCAATAAAATAGTTCCGGCAGAACCCGCCATGATGATATACAAAGAAAAGGAAAGAACTTCCTTGATGTTCTCAGGCAAGCCGTTCCATGCCAATTTTGGAAAATATAAATAAAAGGCATAAAATTTCATGATCATCATACGCAGAAAATAAACGAGCACCACGGCATAAATAAATTGTTCCGAATCTATCCAATCAAAATAGACAGCAAAAAGCAACATGGAAACGCATATCCTTGCAAAGACCTCCTTTACAAAATTCCCAAAAACAGACTTCATCTGAACCCGGCTCCAGGCGTAAAAAACCTCGAAATAACCCATAAAAACGGAAGTGAAGAATATGGTATAGGTATACTTTTCGATGATTATGTTTTCCCTGGATAAAAGCGCCGCTATCTGGTGATAAAAGATGGACCCCAAAATTGCCATGGGAATAATAACAAGCAAGGGCAAAAAAACAGCAGTCAATAAAAAATTATCCTGTTCCTGTTTATGCTGATAGGAAGAAAAGAACTTAATGATGGTATGTTGCATTCCAAAAACCAAAAGCGGCATGAGTATATTGGCAGTTGACAGTAAAAATGTGATCAAACCGAAATATTCTGCCTCTAAAAAATGAGTGTATAAAAAAAGTACATTCAGGCCTCCTATGGTAAACCCCAGAAACAGGATCAGCGTATTATGAAATGACTGTTTAAAAACTATTCCCATCTTATTCTGTCAGAATTAATTTGCGACTTAAATAATTGAATCTCCAATATAACAAAATGGCAGAAACACTCAATCCGGCAAGCAAGCCAATCCATATTCCCTGAGAGCCATAGCCTAGGACCTTCCCCAGGATAAAACAAATGGGAAAACCAACAACCCAGTAAGCGACAAAAGTAATATAGGTGGGTATTTTAACATCCTGCAAGCCTCTTAATGCCCCTAAAACAACTACCTGAAAACCATCAGATAACTGAAAGAGCCCGGCGATAAGCAACAGAGAGGCAGCCGTATTGACTACTTCTTCATGATTGATATACACTGCCGGAAGAATATCTTTGAATGCAATAAAGACCAAGGCGAAAACGCACTCAATCATAAAAACCTGTAGAAATATAGAAAGGCTCACCCTTCTCAGCTCCGTAAAATTCTTTAGCCCTTTTTGATTCCCTACCCTGATGGTTGCCGTAACCCCCAGACCGACTGCGATCATAAATGTCATGGAAGATAAATTAAGGGCAATCTGATTCGCTGCCTGATCAATTGTTCCCATTGTACCTGCCAACCAGATGGCAGCTGTAAACACCCCAACCTCAAACAACATCTGCATGGCAGTTGGAAAACCCAGGTTGATAATTTTTTCAAAAAGGCTTTTTTGAATTTCTTTTATGCGCAACCACTTAAAATATGGCTTGAACTTAGCTCTTGAGTTAAGGATCCATATCATGAAGATCATCATTACAAACCTTGAGATCAACGTGCCATACGCGGCCCCGACCAATTCAAGCCTTGGGAATATCCAAAACCCATAGATCAGTATAAAATTTAGCAACACATTAACAATGTTGGCCAAAACTGTTGCATGCATACCGTATTTGGTATGAGACATTCCATCCGTAAATTGTTTATATGCTTGAAAGATCATTAAAGGAATCATTGAAAAGGCTACTATCTTCAAGTACGGCATCGCCAGCTCAACTACTTCCGGTGGTTGATCCATATAAAGCATTACAGGGCTTGCTAACATTAATAATAGAAACATACTTATTCCCAGAATGCTGCACAAGATCAAACTGTGCTGGAACAATTTCCTCCCCTTTTCAATATCGCTTTCACCATCAGACTCGGCTATCAAAGGCGTTATCGCAAATGAAAAACCAATACCCAACGAAAATACAATAAAAACAAAACTGTTTCCAAGCGATACAGCAGCAAGTGGCGCAGCACCCAGCCTTCCTACCATGATGTTATCTGCCAAACCCACAAGTACATGACCTAAATGACCAATCATCACTGGAATGGCCAATTGGAAATTATAACGGAATTCTGAGGTGTATTTTTGAAGGTTCAAAGAAAAAAATGTCAGTTTCAATTGCTGCAAATTTATAGTATTCTTTACGAGTAAATCGATGGATCCCAATTATTTTCATCCAAGAGTATTTTTAATGGACTTCTAAATTATTATATTTGTTGTGCAAAAAATTAGTAACCCCCTTAGAAATACTTGTTTTGAATAAAAATGTTTTTTTAGTTTTCTTTTTATTAATCAGTTTAGCAGGATGGCAAACCATGGCGCAGGATGTCACCACGATAACGGCAAACAGTGATGACATCAGTGACAACCTTGATCTGGAGGCCGTGGCATCTATTTTTGGAGAATCCAAAGATCTTGAAGATTTTGAGAAAAGACTCAATGACCCAAAAATCCAAATTTCAAATCTAGATCTGAATAATGACGGTGAAGTCGATTATTTAAGGGTAATGGAAACAGCAGAAAAAAATGTGCACAGCATATCTATTCAAGCTGTCATTGGCAAGGATCAGTATCAGGAGGTTGCAGTTATAGACGTGGAAAAAGATGCCAAAGGCACAACTCAGGTTCAAGTTGTTGGCAATGTGGACATGTATGGACCAAATTATTACATTACGCCTTATTACCCTGTTGTCCCCGTCTTTTTTACATTGTTTTGGGTTACGGCTTACAGGCCATGGTATTCGCCATGGTACTGGGGATACAGGCCTCCTTATTTCAGGCCTTGGCCTCCTTATCCACCGCATATTTATCGCAGTAACGTTCATGTTCATGTGAATATTAACAACACCTATAACAGAAATAATGTCCGAATGAATAAGAGGACAACTACAAATACCAGGAATAATGCTTATTTCAGGAATAATCCTGATAAATCCTTTAACAAAAGAAACCCGGGAATAAGCAACAGGAACGAGTTGGTAACCGACAGGAAGTCAAGACCGGCCAACAGAGGTGTCAATACAGACAGGGGTTATAAATCAACTGGCAGGCCTGTTCAAAAACCCACTGCCAAACCTGCGCAAAGGCCAAGTACAAAACCAACTTCGAGGCCGGCGGCAAAACCAAGCACTAGGCCATCTACTAAACCAACTTCGAGGCCGGCGGCAAAACCAAGCACTAGGCCATCTACGAAACCAAGTTCTCGCCCGTCTGCCTCAAGACCCAGATCAAAACCTTCTTCGTCGAGACCAGGTACCAGGCCTTCAACAAGCCGTAAACCTGCCTCGCGCTCTAGTTACACAAGAACAAGACATTAATCATAAATTGAATCAGTATTAAATTTTTAAACTCCTATTTAAAATGGAAATCAACGTCAATACTTTACCCGACCAATTAAGTAATATTATTTTAACCTATGGCCCAAAACTTATCGGGGGAATCCTGGTATGGATCATTGGTAGTTATGTTATAAGAATACTGATGAGATCATTTTCAAAAGTGATGGATAAAAGGAAGACCGATGCCTCTTTAAAACCTTTTTTATTGAGCTTAACAGCTGTGCTTTTAAAGATCATGTTGGCCATTAGTGTATTGGGAATGCTTGGAGTTCAGATGACCTCTTTTATAGCTATACTTGGTGCTGCCGGACTTGCTGTGGGCATGGCGCTTTCCGGGACACTTCAAAATTTTGCAGGTGGCGTGATTATTCTGTTGTTCAAGCCTTTTAAAGTTGGAGACTATATTGATGCTCAAGGCCATGCAGGAATCGTAAAAGAGATTCAAATCTTTAATACCATCATGTTGGAAGTAGATAACAAAACCGTGATCATTCCAAACGGCCCTTTATCAACCGGTTCCATGGTAAATTATTCAACGGAACCTACCAGAAGGGTTAATTTTACTTTTGGTATTGCTTATGGAGACAGTGTTGACAAAGCCCGTAAAATCCTATTACAGTTATTTAAGGAAGATAAACGGATCCTAACGGATCCTGCCTGCTTTGTCGGTTTATCAGAAATGGCCGACAGTTCGGTCAACCTGACCGCCAGGGCCTGGGTAAAAGGTGAAGATTACTGGGGCGTATTCTTTGACATTAACGAAAAAACCTACAATGCCTTTAATGCTGAAGGTATCAGTATTCCGTTTCCGCAAATGGATGTACATCTTCAAAAATAATATATATCATTGTAAGATGTGTGGCTTCGGGTTGAATTGAATTCACCCGAGATCTGTAATAATTTCATCAGCTATAGCCATACATGCCGTGGCTGCAGGAGAAGGCGCATTGATCACATGGGTCACCCCTTTGGTTTTGATGATCTTAAAATCATCGATCATTTGTCCCTGGACCCCAACTGCCTGGGCCCTAACTCCCGAACGCGTTGCTACAACATCCGACTCAGAAATCGAAGGCATCATACGCTGTAATTCCTTTACAAAAAGTTTTTTGGAAAAGGCTCTTCTGTATTCTTCAATTCCCTTGGACCAGTTTTTAGCGAAAAGCCTTAAAGTTCCTTTATAGGAAAGCGCTTGCAGACTGTCTTTAAAATTAAAACTAGTTTTACTATACCCTTCCCTTTTAAAGGTGAAAACGGCATTTGGGCCACATTCTACCTCGCCTCCGATCATAGGCGTATAATGAACGCCTAAAAACGGGTATTTAGGATCCGGAACCGGATAGATCAAATTATTCACCTTGTTCCTGGCATGCTCCCGTAACTCATAATAATCGCCCCTGAAACCCACAATCTGCATATCAAGCTTCACAGCATCCATTTTGGCCAATCGATCTGAAAAAAGACCTCCGCAAACAATTACTTTTTTTGCCCTGAGAACTTTCTTATCTGTAAATATCTCGATTTTTTCATCTGCCCTTTTAAGATCAATGACCCTTTGACCAAGAAAAAGTTGGTTGCCATCATTGGAACTAAGCACAAGCTCCATGAATTTGTTTACCACGGCTACATAATCAATAATCCCTGCGCTGGGCACCCAAATTCCCTTTAAGCCCCTTACGGAAGGCTCCCTCTCCTGGATTTCAGCAGCATCAATGTATTTGATCCCAGGCGTCTTGTTTTTGATTCCTTTATCAAAAATTTGATCCAGGATCTTTACTTCATGCTGATTTGTAGCTACTATGATCTTGCCACAAATGCGATGGGGAATCCCATGATCCCTTGAAAATTTGACCAATTGTTCACGACCCATCCTGCAGTTTTCTGCTTTTAAAGATCCTGGTTTATAATAAATGCCCGAATGGATGACGCCCGAGTTTCTTCCTGTTTGATGGCTCCCTAAAATCTGTTCTTTTTCAATCAGGGCAATGGTTTTTCCGGGAAATTTTAAACTTAATTTATAGGCAGTAGCTGTTCCAACGACACCCCCTCCAATCACTACAAAATCAAAAATATTCGAGGTACTCATCAACGAACATATTTGGTTTTTTTCATAAAACTCAAAACCACAAAACTAGCAACAAAAAATATACACAGCAGCAGGATTGACAATCTCATAGAGGAAGTAACAGAGATCGCCAACCCAAAAATAAAAGTACCCCAGACAATGGCTATCTTTTCTGTAACATCAAAAAAACTGAAATAGGTTGTTGGATCAGCTGTTTCCTCGGGAAGAAGTTTTGAGTAAGTTGACCGTGACAAGGTTTGAATAGCTCCCAGAACCAATCCAATAAACCCGCTGATCATATAGAATTTCAATTGAACATTGGGATCGTCCTTATCGAGAGAATAGGCGCTTAAACTTGCCAGGGTCCAAATAACAATGGTTATTTTCAAAGTTGTGATATTACCAATCTTTTTGGAAAGGTTTGAAAATAAATAGGCCCCGACGATCCCCAATAATTGAATCACAATGATGGTCAGGATCAAACTACTTGTCGATAGCCCGATTTCTGATTTGCCATAAATGGTCGCGAGTAATATGATCGATTGAACCCCTACGCTATAAAGAAAAAAAGACGTCAAAAAGTTTAATAAAACCGGCTGATCCTTTAATTCATTGACTACTTTCTTTAATTCCTGGTATCCTTTAAAAATATAATTCCGCTTCTGTCTGTCGGTCTTCATCCCATCGGGAAGTCTTTTAAATGTAACCTGAGCAAATCCCATCCACCATGCGCCAACGGTAAGAAAGGAAATTCGAGGCGCCATTCCGGGCTCTGTGATCCCATACCACTCGGGTTTCATCACCATGGTCAAATTAAAGATCAAAAGGATCACAGAGCCAATATAGCCATAAATAAAACCCAAGGCGCTTACTTGATCCTGCTGATCACTATAGGCCACTTCGGGTAAATAAGCATTATAAAAAACCAGGCTACCCCAAAATCCAACACTGGCCAATACCGAAAAAACGATCCCTATCCATAGCGTATCAATGCCTTCAAAAAAGAACAAAGTGATCACACTGATAGAACCCAGGTAACAAAAAAATTGCATATAAGATTTCTTGTTTCCAACATAATCAGCCATTCCCGACAGGATCGGTGAAATAAAAGCTACAATAAGAAAGGAAAATGACAAGGCATACGTATAGAGGGATGTATTGTTAAACTGCATCCCCAGGAAATTAACCATTCCACTGTCTGTTTGTGTAACCGTTTCATAGTAAATTGGAAAAACCGCTGTGCTGATAACGAGAGAGTAAACAGAATTGGCCCAATCATAGAAGGCCCAACTATGGGTCAGTTTTTTATCTCCTTTTTGGAGCATAGGTTGGTTATTTAAAATTTTGAATGGACAATGTACAATTTTTTATCTTTTTTAAATGATGAAATCCATAAATGGCATGATTTTATTTCCACAATAAAATCGTTAGATTTGTGACTCGAAAAAAAGATCAGCCTTTCTAAAATGGGTTGTTTTTTTAAATGTTGTTAGCAATAAAATTTCCATTGGGTAATCTATAAAAAAGTTAAGTTGTCTGAGAAAAAACCGCCATCAAAAAACCATAATACCTTTGCTATCCCGAGGCCTCTCATTATTTTTGGGAAAATACTTCAATTCTTCTCAAAGGATCTGGCTACCTTATATGTGGCGAGAATATTCTCAACTCCCTTGAAATTTCCTGCCCCAGAGAGAGAACTGACCATGAGAAATAGTTCTAAAAAAGAAACGATCAAAATCCCCGGTTGTAAAGCTGAGGTGCAAATGTATATTTATGGCTATTCCAAAAAAAAGGTGTTATTGGTACATGGCTGGGCAGGTAGAGGAACTCAGTTGTTTCAAATTGCAGATAAAGTACTCGAAAACAGGATGATGGTGGTAAGTTTTGATGGTCCCGCCCATGGCCTGTCATCAGGTAAGCGTACCAATATGATGGAATTCTTGGAAACCATCCGTGAGGTCAATAAAAAATACGGTCCTTTTGATGCTGCTATTGGACATTCCTTTGGTGCCATGTCTCTTATCAACGCAGTAGCTGATGGGCTGAAGGTTCAGAAGCTTGTTACAATTGGAGCCGATAATTCCATTCCACAGGCATTTCAATATTTCGTTCAAAAAATGGAATTAAAGCCTTCAATAACAATCAGATTGACCGAATTGTTTGAAGAAAAATACAATATAAAATTGGATAGCCTTACCGCTGAGCATAAGGCCGCTCAAATAAAAACCCCA
>JBFFLO010000023.1:0-15385 GCA_041554895.1 Lutimonas sp.
AAGGCCTACAACAGTTGCATAAAGCGGACTCGATAATTCACTGTCCGAATTACTGGCCAAATGCTCATTCGGATAACCTATGCGCGTATCCATTCCAGTAATATACTCTACCAATTGTTTTATGTGCTTCAACTGGGCTCCCCCACCGGTCAACACAATTCCGGCGATCAGTTTCTTCTTGCTCTCCTCGTGTCCGTAATTCTTGATCTCCAGGAACACCTGTTCTACGATCTCAACGACCCTGGCATGAATGATCTTTGATAAATTCTTTAAAGTGATTTCCTTGGGTTCACGCCCTCTTAATCCAGGAATTGAAACGATCTCATTTTCCTTATTCTCACCGGGCCAGGCCGATCCAAATTTAGTTTTCAGCAATTCTGCCTGTTTCTCGATAATTGAGCATCCTTCTTTAATATCTTCAGTAATTACATTCCCTCCGAATGAGATTACGGCGGTATGCCTGATGATACCGTCTTTGAAAATCGCAAGATCAGTGGTTCCGCCACCTATATCTATCAGTGCCACGCCTGCTTCCTTTTCTTCCTGGCTTAATACCGCTTCTGCCGAAGCCAATGGTTCAAGGGTAATATTTCCTAATTGAAGGCCCGCACTTTTGATGCATCTGCCGATATTTCTTATTGATGAAACCTGACCCACGACCACATGGAAATTTGCTTCCAATCGACCTCCGTACATACCGATTGGCGTTTTGATTTCAGCTTGCCCGTCAACCTTAAAATCCTGTGGAAGTACATGAATGATCTCCTCTCCCGGCAACATAACCAGCTTGTACACCTGGTTGATCAATCTGTCAATATCATTCTCATCTATTACTTTATCTGAATTTGATCGTGTTATATAATCACTGTGGTGTAAACTTCTGATATGCTGACCGGCAATTCCTACGACTACTGTTTCAATTTTTTCGCCCGAGGCACTTTCGGCTTCATCAACTGATTGTTGTATGGACTGGATGGTTTGTGTAATATTATTGACAACACCCCTGTGAACTCCCAAGCTTTTGGCTTTTCCGGTTCCTAATACCTCTATTTTGCCATAAGCGTCCTGCCTGCCAACCATCGCAACAATTTTTGTTGTCCCGATGTCTAAACCCACTGCTATATTGTTATTGTCCATAATATCTATTTTTCACAAACAATTTGATTGTAAAATTTTAAGTTAATCGTTTTATAGTCTGTAATGGTACTATCCAACATTATTTTTTGATAAAATACTTTTAGTTTCGCAATTTTTTCATCCATACTTGACAAATCTCCAAAAATGATCTTTTGGTCGCCAACCCTGGTCTTTAGTTCGAATTGATCCTTTCTTTCTCCTTCAATATGGTCAATCCCAATGATTTGTTTTTTCAAGAATTGATCATTTCTTATAATATTGGATAGTGTGATCATATCTGACCTTCCCTTTCCAGAAACTGTATCAGTGGTTATAGGAACCCTTGCAGAATAATTATCCGATAATGGCATTTTCTCACCTAACTTATCGTAATAATAGGTTTCCGTTTCATTTGCTACTCTTAAAACAGGTGTTCTTTGTGTGATTATTGCCCCTAACTCCCCACTTAATGTCAGAAAAATCTCAGCGTTTTCAATCATTTTATTACGCTGCAGAAATCCTTCCAAATTATTCAAATTTATATTTTCTTTTGATTGATTTTTGTAGGCCTCTAAATTTTGTATTAACAACTTATTAACTGTTTCATAGCTCACAAATAGGTTTTCGCCATTTTCGAAAATCACTTTGACTTCTCTGTTGGTTTTTTTCGAATTCCTATGAGCCGCAAAACCATACAGGAAGACGATCACACATGTGAGCAAAGCAAATTTAATAATGGTATAGTACTTTTTCATTCCTCTTGTTTTTAAAACTATGACAACCCTTTTTAAATAATCCCCTCACTATTCAAGAGAGTTGCCATAGTTACCAAAGTATTTAGCACATAATTCTATTTTAATATTTTATCGACCTCGTCGGCTATCTCTTTCGTAGCATTTGGCAAGGCAAGTTTTTTAATGTTTTTACTCAGGATATCCCTCTTTTTCCCGTCTTCCAAAAGGATTTTGATGACCTCTGGAAGGCTGTCAATATTATCTTCTGTTAATAGAATCCCCGCATCCTTATCTGTCACAGATTTGGCGTTTTTAGTTTGATGATCTTCAGCTACATTTGGAGAAGGAATGAAAATCACGGGCTTGCCCACGATGCAAAGTTCAGAGATGGATCCGGCGCCTGCCCTGCTGATCAAAATATCAGCTGCTGCATACAACAGATCCATCCGTTGAACAAACTCCCATACCTGAACTCCTTTGATCTCGCTAAACTTTTTATATTCTTCATAATAAAGTTTACCTGACTGCCAGATCACCTGAAGATCATCTTTCAGAATTGTTTGTATATTTTTCTCTAAAGCTTGATTGATGGCCCGGGCCCCAAGGCTGCCTCCCAAAATCACGAGGGTCATTTTGCCAGGGTCGAGCTTAAAAAAGCGCAATGCTTCTTCTCGCTTTTCATCTATGTATAGCAAGTCCTGACGTACAGGATTGCCAGTTTTGATCAATTTATCAGCAGGAAAATAATTTTCCAACCCGTCATATGCCACACATATTTTATCAACTTTTTTGGCCAATAATTTATTGGTGATCCCAGGATAGGAATTTTGTTCTTGTATCAGGCTTGGGATATGGCTCCTGTTAGCCATAAACAAAGTAGGGCCGGAAGCGAAACCTCCAGTGCCGATCACAACATGAGGCTTGAACTTTCGAATAATCCTCTTTGCCTTTAACAAGCTTGAGATCAACTTAAACGGGAAGGTTAAATTCTTTAAACTAAGACTGCGTTGTATACCTGTAATATTCAGCCCTTCGATCTCATAGCCCAATTGTGGTACTTTCTCCATTTCCATTCTTCCCTTAGCACCAACGAACAAGAATTTCGACTCGGGATGCCTTTCCTTTAACTCATTGGCAATCGCTATGGCCGGATAAATATGTCCGCCTGTTCCTCCGCCGCTCAGCAGTATGTTAACCGATTGCTTCATGTAATATATCTAAAGGGTTTTCCAATGTTTCCTTTTGCTTTTTAACAGCCAATTCCTTATCTGAAGCACTTACGCTTAAGACGATGCCTATCGCAAAACAAGTCATCCAGATCGATGTGCCTCCCGTACTGATCAGTGGCAACGGCTGACCTGTTACAGGAAAAAGCCCAACGGCCACACCCATGTTGATCATGGCCTGAAATATAATGGGTAAACCGACTCCCAAACAGAGTAAGGTTCCAAATATCGTTGTTGATTTAGTTGCGATGATCACTAAGCGAAATAATAAGCCCAGGAAGAAAATAATGATCGAAATAGCACCGATCAATCCAAATTCTTCACCAATAATGGCATAAATAAAATCTGACGAAGATTGAGGAAGGAAATTCTTTTGCACACTTTTACCCGGTCCCTTGCCATAAATCTCACCAGAGGCTATCGCGATTTTCGCTTTTTGAGCCTGATAGTTGTCTTCTGACTCTCCCGAAGCAAAATTCTCGATCCGGCTTGACCAGGTATTAATCCGACTGTTTTTCATGGCATCAGGAAAAGCCTTGGCTGTAAGTATAAATAAGGCTAAACTCAATATGCCCACCCCTAGTATGGAGGCGATAAATTTTAACGGATATCCTCCCAGAAATGCGAGGATGACAACCATAACGAAAGTAATGGCGGTTGTGGAAAAGTTGGCTGGCAAGATCAAAGCAAGAACAAAACCTACGGGCAACCACATGTATAAAAAACTCTCCTTAAAGGTGATTTCTTTTTCTTTGTTTCGCGCCAAATACCTGGCAACATATATCATCAAAACGACTGCTGCCAGTGTGGAAGTTTGAAAACCAATGCCTATAAACGGGATACTGATCCATCGACTGGCATTCGCTCCATCGATCACGGTCCCCTGAGTAAGGGTATATACCAGGAGTAATATGACCACAGGAAGCATTAAAACCGACAAACCGCTAAAATACCGATAAGGAATCCTATGGGTTGTATAAACAATGACAAATCCAAGTAGCAACAGAATCGCGTGCTTTAAAAGATAACCAAGGGTTGACCCTTTTCCGGCAACATAAACCAGGTTTGTGCTGGCGCTGTACACGGGAAGGAAAGAAAATATGGCCAGGACCGCAATGATGGCCCAAATGGTCTTATCTCCTTTAATACTGTCAAAAAACCTAGTCAACATACTGTGATTCCTATTTTATAATTGTCTTACTGCTTCTTTAAATATCTTACCTCTTTCCTGGTAATTTTCGGCTAAATTCTCACAAGCCCCTGCCGGAGAAAAAAGAACCGTTTCTCCCTCTCTGCTTAGTTTATATGCGATCTTTACTGCTTCGTGAATAGAACTGGTCTCGATCATAAAATCCACCACATTCCCAAAAGTCTCAATAAGCCTGTCATTATTTGTTCCCAAACAAATAATGGCGTTCACCTTTTCATTGACCAGCGGCAACAACATATCATAATTGCTATCCTGGTCCAAACCGCCTGCGATCCAAATGGTAGTATGTTCCATACTATCCAAGGCATAAAAAGTGGCATTGATGTTAGCCGCTTTGGAGTCATTGACATATTGTGATCCGTTTATAGTCAACACCTTTTCCAGCCTGTGCTCCTCATTTTCAAAATCAGCCATACAATTACGAATGGTTTCCTTTCTTACCCGCATCAGATCGGTTAAAGTGCTGGATGCCATAGCATTCTTTACATTAAAATTAGTTTGTAAAGCAAAGGATGAAATACTCATGTAGTTTATATTTAATTGTTATTATTGATTACCTGACTTTTAATGTTAAAATTGAGATCACGGCCAATAAAATGCCGACGATCCAAAACCTTGTTACTATTTTACTTTCGTGATATCCCCGCTTCTGGTAATGATGATGAAGCGGTGCCATGAGGAAAATTCTTTTCCCCACACCAGATTTTCTTTTTGTGTATTTGAAATAAGATACCTGAATTACTACGGACATATTTTCAGCTAAGAAAATTCCGGCAAGAATAGGTATCAAAAATTCCTTCCTTACCGACAAGGCTATCACCGCGATAACCGCACCAATGGTCAAACTACCTGTATCGCCCATAAAAACCTGAGCAGGATATGTGTTATACCAAAGAAACCCAACCAAGGCACCTACAAAAGCACTGATAAAAATGGTTATCTCTCCCGAATTGGGTATATACATGACATTGAGGTAATCCGCAAATATGATATTACCCGAAACCCAGGCAAAAATGGCCAGCGCCAATACAATGATTGCCGAACTTCCTGCTGCAAGCCCATCTATTCCATCGGTTAAATTTGCTCCGTTTGAAACGGCAGTAATGATAAATATGACTACGATCACAAAAAACAACCATACGTAATCCCTTGTCCACTCACCCATCCAGGTAAGGAGGTTGGCATAATCGAATTCATTGTTCTTTACGAATGGAATGGTCGTTTTAGTTGATTTCTCGGCATCAGAGAATCGATTTGATGAGATCGTTATGTCCTGACTGATGACTACCTCTCCTTGCCTCAGTTTTTCCTTGATCACAACATCAGGATTGAAATATAGCATAAGGCCCACAAAAACCCCCAGGCTTATTTGACCCACTATCTTAAATCGCCCCTTGAGGCCTTCCTTATTCTTTTTAAAAACTTTTATATAATCATCTATAAAACCTATTGTACCCATCCACAGGGTAGTGACAATAAGGATGATGATATAAATATTATCGAGCTTCGCAAATAGAAAAACAGGGATCAGCGTAGCGAGGATGATGATTAATCCGCCCATGGTAGGCGTTCCCTGCTTTTGAATCTGACCTTCAAGCCCAAGATCCCTTACCGACTCCCCAACCTGAAGATTTCTGAGTTTATTAATGATTTTAATACCATAAATCGTGGATATCAACAAAGAGAATGCAAAAGCCAGTGCCGATCTGACCGAGATATATTGAAATAACCCCGTACCAGGAAGGCTTGTGTTTTGGTCTAAGAATTCAAATAAATAATATAGCATTCTCGTTTTCTATTTGTTGAGTTCGGTTAGGATTTTATTTGTAATTTCAAAATCATCAAAATCAGTCTTCTGATCTCCGATGATCTGATAAGTTTCGTGTCCCTTTCCTGCAACAAGGATGATATCTCCCTGTTGAGCCAGTTTGCATGCCGTTTTAATGGCCTGTTTTCTATCGACAATTGATATGGTCTTTTTGTAATTTTCAGGTCGAACTCCTGATTCGACTTCTTTAATGATCTGCTCAGGATCTTCGCTTCTTGGATTATCTGAAGTAAAAACCACCTGATTACTGAGGCTTGAAGCGATATTGCCCATCTTCGGGCGTTTGCTGCGGTCCCTGTCACCTCCGCAACCTACCACCGTGATCACTTGTTCATTATAGGTCCTTATTGAATTGATCGTTTCAAGCACATTCTTTAAAGCATCCGGAGTATGGGCGTAATCAATAATTGCGTTCACGCCACCTTTGGATACTGCATGCTGAAATCGCCCCGAAACATTATCAAGCTCGCTCAGGATTCTAAGGTTCTCATACTTTTCAATTCCTAACAAATCGGCTGTAGCATAAATGGCCAACAGGTTGTAAGCATTGAATGAACCGATAAGTTTGGTCCATACTTCCTGGCCATTAATATTTAATAACAATCCATTGAACTGGTTTTCTATAATCCTGGCCTTATAATCAGCTTCAGTTTTAAGGGCATAACTGTATTTCTTGGCCTTGGTGTTCTGAAGCATCACATGACCATTCTTGTCATCAAGATTAACCAAGGCAAATGCTGTTGATGGCAAACTATCAAAAAATGATTTTTTAACATCCCTGTAGGCTGCAAAAGTTTTATGATAATCCAAATGATCATGGGTAAGATTTGTAAAAACACCTCCCTTAAAAACCAATCCTGAAGTACGCTTTTGATGAATTCCATGAGAACTAACCTCCATAAAACAATGGCTTACACCATTTGCCACCATTTCTCTTAATGCCTTATTTATGGTCAGGGAATCTGGAGTCGTATGCGTGGCAGGTATTTCTTTATGACCGATTAAAATCTTGATGGTTGAGATTAACCCGCTTGTATATCCTGCTTTTTGAAATTGATCGGCAAGCAAGGTTGCAATAGTGGTTTTTCCGTTGGTACCCGTTATACCCACCAAAGTCAATTCTTCTGAAGGATTATCATAAAAATTCGAAGCAAGAAGAGCCAAAGCTTCATTGGCATCGGCCACCTGTACAAACGTAACTCCTTCTGGCGTTTCACTTGGAAAATCCTCACAAACTACAGATACTGCACCATCCAAAATGGCCTGGGAAATAAAAGTATGTCCATCAACAATAAGCCCTTTTTGAGCTACAAACAACGATCCGGAAGTAATTTTCCTGGAATCAAACTCCACTGCATGTACATCAATATGGGTTGAACCTTTTACTGATTCAACTGATACCCCGTATAATATGTCTTTTAACTTTTTCAACTTAAGACAGTTCCAATTTGATGATATCGCCCTTTTTCAAGGCCGATCCAGCCTTGATTGACTGGCGTTTTACTTTTCCAATACCTTGAAAATTGACTTTGAAGCCCATATTCTCCAAAAGAGAGATCGCATCCATTCCGGGCATATCCTGCACGTTGGGAACTTTGGTGTATACTTCATTGGCTTTTTTATAATACCCCTCATAAGCCTCATCCATATTATTGGTATTCTCAGCAAATTCTACTTCCTCTACGACCGGAGTATCCGTATAGATCTTTCTGGCAATCCGCTCAAATACCGGTGCAGCTACAATATTCCCGTAATATCCTTTCTTCTTGTTAGGTTTGTGCACAACTACAATGCAGGAATACTTGGGCTCATCGGCAGGAAAATACCCCACGAATGATGAAATATATTTGGTGTCGTCTGTCCAGTATTCTGTTTGGCAGGTTCCTGTTTTCCCTGCCATTGAAAAGTTCGGATCATAAATATTGTCTGCCGTTCCGCGCTTTACCACATTCAACATCATCTCCTTAACTTTGTCAATGGTTTCCTGAGAACAGATCTGAGGATGTATCACCTCTTTTTCGAATTTGGTCACTACATTGTCCTGTGCCCTGATCTCTTTAACGAACCGGGGTCTAACCATTTCACCATTGTTGGCAATGGCATTGTAAAAGGTAAGCGTCTGAAGAGGCGTAAACGAAACCCCGTAACCATAAGCCATCCATGGAAGTGATAAGCCATTCCAGGTGTCCTTGTCATTTGGGTTGGGGATTTTAGGCTCGCCTTCACCTTTAATAGGCAATCCTATCTTTTGTCCCACTTTCATCCTCTCAAGGCCTTGTATGAATTTTTCAGGATGATCCTTGTAATGTTCATCTATGATCTTAACGATACCTACATTTGACGAAACCTCGAAAACTCTTGCAGCCGATATTTTTCCATAACCGCCATGATGAGAATCCCTGACCGGCTTACCATGGAACCGGATTACTCCTTTTTCTGTATCGATGATATCGGAAGTGTCAATTACCTTGTCTTCCAGCGCAACCACCATTCCCATAAGTTTAAAAGTAGAGCCCGGCTCGTGAGATTCATAGATTGCATAATTACGCTGCTCAAAATAAGTTCCTTCTGAAGTCCTCCCCAAGTTTGAAATAGCTTTGACCTCTCCTGTTTTTGTCTCCATGACCACCACAGAACCATGATCGGCCTCAAACTTCTCCAACTGGGCCAACAAGGCGTGATGCGCCACATCCTGGATCTTAAGGTCTATAGTTGTAATGATATCTTTTCCGTCAATAGGCTCGATTTCATTGTTATCGTTTAAAGGCTTCCATTGTCCTTTAGCGATTTTCTGCTTTAAGCGCTTTCCCTTCTTACCCCTTAGGAATTCGTAAAAACTACCTTCTATTCCTACACGGCCTCTGTAGTCATCATAACCAACGGCGCGCTCTGCTATCTTCCCTATCGGGTGTTCTCTTACCGTGCGCTGCTCCATAATCAAACCTCCACGATAGGTACCTAAGTTGAAAATAGGAAACTTCTTTAATCTCTGATAATCATTATAACTCAGGTTCCTGGTGATAAACAGATACCTGTTTTTGTTGATCCTTGCCTTGCGGATCTTGTTTTCGTAATATCCGGCAGACTTTCCAAGCATTTCAGACAAGGCTATACTCAAATCTTTGATACCTGCTTCAAATTCGTCATCCGAAATGGTTACGGCATCCATTCTTATATCAAATCTGGAAACCGAAGTAGCAAGCAAACTGCCATCTGCCGTATAGACACTTCCCCTGTTGGCAGCGATCTCAAAAGTTTTAACGGTTCCCTGCTCCGCCTCAATTCTGTATTTATCCCCGTCAATATGTTCTATCTGAACAAGCTTATAAACGATCGCAATGGCAAACAAGAACAAAAACCCGGTAAGCAGGTAGAGTTTGTTCAATATTTGTTTCTTTTCAACAGCCATGATTAATTATTAATGATCACTTTGATCTTTTGTGGTGGTATTTGAGACACGTATAATCCATTATCTGCAAGTCTTTTGGAAATACTTGACTCCATTTTTAATTTCATCAAATCCGATCTTGTAGCCACAAACTCAGAATACAGTTTGCGTTTTTCTTTATTGAGAGACGATATTTTCTGAACTTTCCTGTCAATTTGGTGAGAGCTGGTGATCATCAACAGCGCAAGAAAGGTCAGGAATATGATAAAGCCCCAATTCTTCTTCGCATCCTCGTCTACCAGGAATTTCCCCTTAAGAATATTGTACAAGGTTTGTTTGACTTTTGACATTTTGAGTTTTGACTTCGGGTTGATTAATTTTTTTCTGCTATTCTCAACTTGGCACTTCTTGCCCTGTTGTTTCTTTTTATTTCTTCCGCCGACGGAAGGATCAATTTTCCCACTTTTCTCAAAGGAACACTTACGTTCCCATAAAAATCCTTCTCGGCTTCACCTTTAAATAATCCAGACTGAATAAACCTTTTCACCAATCTGTCTTCGAGGGAATGATATGAGATGACGCTCAACCTCCCCTTTTCATTCAGCAAATCAGGCGTTTGCAATAAAAACTCTTTTAATGCCTGCATCTCCTGATTTACTTCAATTCTGATCGCCTGAAAAATCTGAGCAAGGATCTTATGCTCTTTTGGCTTTGGCAAAAACTTCCTTAAAACCTCCTTCAACTGAAAGCTTGTTTTTATGGGACTGTCCATCCTGGCTTTCACTATTTCTCTTGACAGCGCCCTGGAGTTTCTTAATTCCCCATATTGAAACAACACCTGCGCAAGCTCCTCTTCCTTGTATTCGTTAACCACTTCATAGGCAGATACCGTATCGCTTACATTCATCCTCATATCAAGTTCTGCATCAAATCTTGTGGAAAAACCACGGGCAGCACTATCAAATTGATGCGAAGAAACACCGAGGTCAGCCAAAATTCCGTCCACTTTTTTGACTCCGTAAAACCTCAGGAACCGGCTAATGAATCTGAAATTCTCGTTGATGAGCACAAATCGCTCATCCTCAATGTCATTTCGTAAAGCATCAGTATCCTGATCAAAGGCGTACAACCTTCCCTGATCACCAAGCCTCTTTAGTATTTCCTTTGAGTGCCCACCTCCTCCGAAGGTCACATCAACATAAACACCATCTGGTTTAATTTTCAGACCATCAACACTTTCAAAGAGCAGTACAGGGTCATGATAACTCATTATCGTTATCATTTACATTACCCATGACATCTTCAGCCAGATCAGCAAAATCAATCGCTGCATCATCAATGGCTTTTTCATATTTATCCTTATCCCAAATCTCAATGATATTCACTGAGGATGAGAGTACGACTTCCTTTGATATTCCTGAAAACAAATGCAGGTCCTTGGGGATCAACATCCTTCCAGACACATCCAACTCGATGACCTTTACACCTGCGGTAAACCTTCTGATAAAATCATTATTCTTCTTTACAAACCTGTTTAGCTTATTTACTTTCGCCATCATTTCATTCCACTCTTTCATGGGGTACAATTCCAAACATGGCTGAAAAACAGAGCGCTTTAGGACAAAACCATCCTGTAGTATGCTGGACAGTTGCTTTTTAAGTGGAGAAGGCAGCATAAGACGTCCCTTAACGTCTGCCTTACATTCATATGTACCGATTAGATTTACCACTTTATGCCCTGAAAATTGAATTATTATGACAAATATATGCATTTTTACCACTTTTTACCATTTTTTACCACTTTGTTGATAACTTTCTTTATACTACCATAAGTGATTGATTCAATGACTATTAATTTAACAGGGATATTTTTGTGAAAAATAATTTGAACTAATGGAGAGAAAATTAGTACTTTAAAGCAAATTATTTAAATTTGCAAATCGCATAGAATTTAGTTCGTAAATGAAATATACGCTTAAAAAAGAAAATGGCTATTCTTATTTAGAATCAGGTCAGGGAACCCCTTTAATTATTCTGCATGGCCTCATGGGAAACTTAAGTAATTTCGATGGAGTTTTTGATCATTTTTCAGATTTGGGCTACCAAGTCATTATGCCTGAACTCCCCATTTACACTTTACCACTTTTAAAAACCAATGTCAAAAGCCTATCGAAGTTCATCAAAGACTTTGTTAAGTTCAAAGGCATTGACAAGTACATATTAATGGGTAACTCACTTGGAGGCCATATCGCGCTGTTTCACACCAAATTGAATCCAAAAAATGTGAGCGGACTTGTTCTGACCGGAAGCTCAGGCCTTTATGAAAACTCAATGGGTGAAAGTTATCCGAAAAGAGGCGATTACGAGTATATCAAAAAGAAAGCCCAGGATGTTTTTTACGACCCTGAAATCGCTACAAAACAAGTTGTTGATGATGTTTTTGAAACTTTGAACAACCGAAACAAACTCATCAGAACCATAGCTATTGCCAAAAGTGCCATCCGACACAATATGGCTAAAGATTTGCCAAAAATGACGGTGCCTACCTGCTTGATCTGGGGAAAAAATGATACCGTGACACCACCTAATGTAGCTGAAGAATTTCATAAGTTGCTGCCAAATTCTGAACTTCATTGGATCGATAAATGCGGACATGCTCCAATGATGGAAACTCCTGATAAATTCAATCAAGCATTGGAACCCTGGCTCACCAAAAATTTTAGGGGTTAAAAGTTTTAGGAAAGATAGCAGATGCTCTGAAAACTGACATTGCCAAGAAATTCTTTGCCTGAAAAAACGGATACATACCGTATCTTTGCAATTCAATAAATGTAAAGGAATAATTGAATCCAAAACTACCATGAAGATCAAATCAGCAGAATTCGTAATTAGTAATACAGACGTTTTTAAATGTCCTAAAGACAATCTTCCTGAATACGCCTTTATCGGCAGATCAAACGTTGGTAAATCATCGCTGATCAATATGCTGACCAATCATAAATCGTTGGCTAAAACATCAGGTAAACCAGGAAAAACACAATTGATCAACCATTTTATCATCAATAAAAACTGGTTTTTAGTTGACCTGCCTGGTTATGGATACGCCTCTGTGTCAAAAGACAAAAGAAAAACCTTCCAAAATTTTATCAGAGATTATTTTAATAAGAGAATGCAACTTGCATGCACTTTCGTTTTAGTCGACAGCAGGCATGCTCCCCAGCAAATTGACCTGGATTTCATGGAATTTCTGGGAACTAATGGTATTTCATTCTGTATCGTTTTTACAAAAGCGGATAAACTGAATAAATCTACCTTACCCAAAAACATTGAGGCCTACAAAAAAGAATTACTGAATTCCTGGGAGGAGCTGCCTCCCTATTTCATTTCTTCATCTACTGACAAGACCGGGCGCGATGAGATCCTTGATTTCATTCAAAATGTGAATGAAAGTATCGGATAAAGCTATTTTTACCGCCGCCATAGGAGGGGCAATAATCACATCGTGTGAAGGTGATATCGGGCTGTGACCTACATAACATTGGTTCTTGAGGAGTTCGTATCGTTCATAAGGCTGAGGGATAGAATCTTCAGACTGCTTCTCAGCTCCTTCATTGGGTCTTTCGTTTTTTTCAGCACATGTTAAAAAAGCCTGGTAAATATAATTTGTATTTTTACGGAATATAGAAACCAGTAATGCATAGTACAAAAGACAATTTAGAGATCCTTTTTGAAGACAATCATTTGATTGTTGTCAACAAGAAAGTAGGCGATATTGTTCAAGGCGACAAAACAGGGGACAAACCCCTTAGTGAGGTTGTCAAAGAATATATCAAGAATGTATACAAAAAACCTGGTAAAGTTTATTTAGGAGTGGTACACCGACTCGACAGGCCCACAACCGGTATTGTTATTTTTACCAAAACCAGTAAAGCGCTGGAGCGAATGAATAAAATGCTAAGAGAAAAGCAAATACAAAAAACCTATTGGGCACTGGTCGAAGGATGCCCTGACCCTCCAAAAGCCACGCTGGAACATTATCTCAGAAAAAACCCTAAAAACAATAAATCAACGGCCTTTTCTAAAGATGCCAAGGATAGTAAAAAGGCAATATTGCATTATGATTCCTTACTGCAATTAGACAATTACACTTTATTAGAGATCAATTTGGAAACAGGAAGACACCACCAGATCAGATGTCAGCTTTCGGTAAGTGGCCACCCCATAAAAGGGGATTTAAAATACGGAAGCAAAAGGTCGAATGCTAATGGCGGTATCCATTTGCATGCTGTCAAAATTGAATTTGATCATCCTGTTACGAAAGAAATAATTTCTTTACACGCACCATTACCTAAAGATACCCTGTGGCAGCTTTGCAGTTCAAAATTAAAAAATGAAAACCGATTTTAGTCCCAGATCCACCATTCTGCTTTTACGCCAAAATAATATCCCCATCTCCTGCTCCCTGTAAATTGGAGATACGGAGAATATAGGGATTCCTTGGCATAATCATTATATCGGGCTGCAGAAACCACAGCCCTTAAATGAGGGCGGGCCCAGGTATCTCTTTGACCCGTTGGAACATATACAGGAGCAATGCTGAATTTAAGCATGCTGGCCCATGGATTATCACCATCCTTTCTCTGGGAGTAATGTACTTCTGTTAGTAAATGAAAATAATCTGACAGATAATGCTCATTCCTAAAGCCAACTGTAACATCAAATTTCCTGTTATATACTTCTCGGCCGAAGAAGGTTTTTGACAAACCATTACTATCTGCTGCGCCTTTACTATGCGTAAGGATCATATAGCCGTTTAAGGTATATTTATCTGAAAAATTAAACACTGCATGATCGGTTAATGCGAGGCTGTAAGCGCCTTTAAAATTCTGGGCAATGGTATCTGGTGCCCCAAAAGTCAGCCAGGTTCTGGATAATCCTCCGTCTCCTCCGTTTGCAATACCCGCACCATACCTCACAGAGAAATCATTAAAAGAACCGGGCAGCATTTTTTTAATTTGATGCTGATGCTTTAAGCCTAGTACAAAACCATTGTCGGCTGGAAAGTTAAATTCTTGTGCAAGTGAATCTATGCCAACTTCACCATCAGCTTCTGCCATCCTGTGCAACTCTCCTAAAAGGGTAATGCTGTTCTGATCATTAATTTTAAAATCCTGTTCCCCTATGAGCACTACCCGCTGCCTGAGTGCAGTACTGGGTGTACCCGATTTTATATTTAAATAAAAATAGGGCGGTAAAGTAGAAGTTGTATCGGTTGAAGCTATAAAAACAGCTGATAACCTTGTGTTTTTAAACTCAACACCAAATCCCTGCCCTGAATGGTCATTAAAATAAAAATGGTCCGCTATATGTATATCCGGCCCTCTATACAAACGAGATCCGGCCCAAAGGCTTACCCCCGAACCTTTAATGTTTCTCGCCTCCACATAAATTTCGGGCATGGCAAAAGCAAGTCCCCCAAGGCTTGTAGAAGTGCTGTTACCAAAACTAGTAAGACTTGTGGAATAAAATGAAAATCTTAATTGTGCATATATTTGGGTGCTATCACCTTCTTTTGGATTCCAATTAAAATTCGGCACCACTTCAAGGTAATCCTGTTCCTCCAGCCTACCCCCGATACTCCCCATATTATTAAGATTGAGCCGCCTTCCAATCGAGCCACCATTCTCAAAATTCCAATCTACCCCCACACGACCATACGATCCTATATTCACTTTTTTATTAGTAGGGATCTGGTACATGATCTGACCATAAAATTCCAGGGAAGAAAAGAAAAAAATAAAAGGCAAAAAGAATAATCTTAGGGCAGAGATATACTCAAAAGGTCTGAATATCTTGGACATAACCGAGGGATTAGTGAAATCC
>JBFFLO010000024.1:0-15269 GCA_041554895.1 Lutimonas sp.
AATTCAGACAACCTATGGGTCGTTAACCTCACCTTGTCTCTTATTATGTTTGGTGTAGCGCTTGATATAAAGATGTCTGATTTTACCAATTTGCTGAAGTCACCCAAACCAGTGATCGTAGGTATCATTTCTCAATTCATACTGATCCCTTTTGTTACTTTTTTAATGATCATCGTGATTGAACCCCACCCCAGTATTGCACTGGGAATGATCATGGTCGCTGCCTGCCCTGGAGGGAATATTTCTAATTTTATGACCAAACTGGCAGGAGGAAATGCTGCTTTGTCAATTAGCCTTACGGCTTTTGCTTCTGTTGCTGCCCTCGTTATGACCCCTCTCAACTTTGCTATTTGGGGAAGCTTTTATGAACCTACTTCTGAAATTCTTACCCGCGTAAAAGTGGCACCTTCAGAAGTGGCGAGGTTTGTTTTGTTGATCCTGGGCATACCTTTGGTGCTTGGGATGCTCATCAATCACTATCAGCCTTTATTTGCATCTAAAGTATCTCGCCTTTTAAAGCCGGTTTCGATATTGATTTTTCTATCCTTTGTGGCAGGGGCCTTCTATAATAATCTGGATATATTCATGGAGCATATCCATTATGTTTTTGTTTTGGTAATTGCCCATAATGCCTTATTATTATTGGTTGGTTTCTATTTTGCAAAACTGAATAAATTGAACTACCTGAATCAAAAAACATTAAGTATCGAAACGGGAATTCAAAATTCCGGGCTTGGATTGTTATTGGTTTTCAGTTTCTTTGACGGACTTGGAGGAATGGCTTTGCTTGTAGCTTTCTGGGCGATTTGGGATATTTTATCCGGCTTGTTGATTGCTTATTTTTGGTCTGGTAAATCAAAACGCGTATTGGCATGAAGAAGATCTGGTACCTTTTTGTAAAATTATACATGCGCGTGGGATTCGCCTTTTATTTCAAAAAGATTTTGATTTCTGGTTTGGATCATATTCCAAAAAACAAAGCGATCCTATTTGTAGCCAACCACCAGAACGCGCTTATAGACCCCTTATTGATCGGAGCTGTAACACCGAGAGAATTAAATTTTTTAACCAGAGCAGATGTTTTTAACAAACCGCTGATCAAAGCCCTGTTATCATCGGTTAATATGATGCCTATATACAGGATCAAAGATGGCCGAAGCGATCTTTCCAAAAATGAAGAAGTATTTCAAAAATGTTATAAGATCCTTAACAAAAACGGAACCATATTGATTTTCCCCGAAGGAAATCACAATATCAAACGCCGGTTAAGAATACTAAGTAAAGGTTTTACAAGGATCATTCTGGGCACCTTGGAAAAAAATCCTGACCAGGAAATCGTTGTAGTCCCAATAGGCATTAACTATACCAATGCCAAAAAGTTCGCAAGTAGTGTTCACCTTGTGTTTGGAGCGCCTATCGTCGTGCATGAGCACCACAAGAGCTCTGCACTGAACGGTGCTTCATCAGCATTGAAAAACGAGGTAAGTGAAGCCATGAAAAAACTGATCACCCATATAGAAAATGCGGAGCACCATGACAATATAGTTGCCACATTCAAGGAAGAAGAATTCCTTGACCCCTCAAAAGTAAATGAAAAATTACATGTTATGGACCACACACTTGAAGAGGCAGCTTATGAGGATAACCAGTTCCATTTTCTCAGGCCATTGGTTTTGGTCAATAGCTTTGTTCCCATACTGGTGTGGAAATATCTGTATCCGAAAATAGCGGAAGAAGAATTTATAGCGACTTGGCGTTTTACCATAGGAATTACCTTGTTCCCTTTATTTTATCTGATCCAGGCCGGAATAGTGGCTTATTTTTTTGATGACATAACAGGCTTCGTCTACCTGGGAATTAGTATCCTGATCGTTTACCTCTTTGTTAAATCAAAATAGGCAACTATTATTTAATTATGGCTTCCTGAATGAGGCCCTGCACCACAGTTCTGATATCAGCATCTCCCAGTTTATTGTTCTCACGGGTAGGATACACCCGATTAGACAGAAATACATAGACGATTTCAGTTTCAGGATCTGCAAAAGTATAAGTGCCCGTATAGCCGCTATGGCCAAAACTTTTAAAGGAAATACAACCACAGGTAGCCATGGACTCATCCAGCTGGGGCTTGTCAAAACCCAATCCTCTTCTCACGCCTTTCTCCTCAAAATACCTCCTGTTGAATTTATCGAATGATTCAGGTTTAAAATAACTCCTTCCACCATAATACCCTTTTTGAAGGTACATCTGCATCATTTTTGCCACATCATTTGAATTTCCGAACAATCCTGCATTTCCGCTGACACCACCCATCATGGCAGCTCCCTCATCATGTACGGTTCCGTGCAAAAGCTGGTGCCTGAAAAACTCATCTTTTTCGGTAGGCACAATATTGGACTTGGGGAACTTATTCAAAGGATTGTACACCAGCGTTGTAGCCCCTAAAGGTCCATAAAAATTGTCGTAGTTAAGCTGATCCATCGGTTTCTGATAAGCCTTTTCAATATAATCTTTAAACAGGTAAAAAGGTAATCCGCTGTATTTATATTCCAATACTTCTCTTTGTGGGGCTTCTGCGATCAACTTAAAAATAGTGTCCTGATAATCCGTTCTTAGATAAAGATTATCAGCTACTTTTATACTGAATTTACTGGAAGCTGAACTACTGAAATACGCCTTCATGGGTTCATTTTCGTCTCCTTCAACCATCGTTTCATAATAGGGAATATAAGGCTTAAGCTTGGCATAATGCGAAAGGGCTTCTCTTACCGTCACAGTATCTTTGTTGCTTTCTTTCAATACCGGCATCAAAACGCCCAGAGGCGAATCCAAATCAAACTTACCTTCTTCTTCTGCCTTGATGATCATAGGAAGTCCGCCCAGTATTTTGGTCACCGAAGCCAGGTCATAAATACTATTGTTGTCTACTTTTTTTTTTTGATCATAGGTATAATACCCATAACTTTTCCTGTAAACAACCTTTCCGTGTCTAGCCACAAGAACCTGCATTCCCGGGGCCATGGCCGAATCAATGACCACTTCAGCAACAGAATCAATCCTTTGAAGTTTTTTTAAATCAAGGCCAACATCTTCGGGAATTGAATATCCCAATCTGCCAGTAGCTGCCAATTGTAACCCAAAACCTGCCTTAAAATCATCTTTTATATTAACAGGTAACACGCCATTCATGTCAAGTGCGCCAAAAATCATTTGGGCAGATATATCCTGAGACAAAACCGTATTCTGATAAGACACAATGATACCATCTATATTTTCAAATGATTTGATCTTTAACAAGCTGTAAGGACTGGCGAATATGTCCAAAATTACTTTATGGTTTTTTGCGATTTCCTGCAAGATCAACAATTCATCATCATCTATTTTATAATTCGCATAGGCTCCCAGACTGGTATGAAAACTTATGACTACCGTTTCATAATCCTTTAGTTTGTTTGTATATTCTGCTATACTGCTTCCTGAAATAACATCTACCTTGGTATAATCATTAAGTCTATTGACAAAAGGGCTGTTGTTGTGTTTTCCCAGTTTCACATAAGCCACCTTGTGTTTGCCAAGGTTTTCAATAGGTAATACACCATTTTTATTCTGAACAAGCGTTACTGAATTTTCAACCAAGCGGCGGTTCATAAGGTCGTCTTCAACAGTATTCAGATCACTCATAAGATGCTCCGCTTTCAAAGGCTCATAATGATGTAAACCAGCCCAATATTTTGTCTTAAGAATCTTCCTGACCGATTCGTTCAGTCTTTCCTCTGTAAGGGTTCCTTTCGAATAGGCCTTTTTAAACAATTGAATTGAGTTCGCTACATTCAATGGTACATCCAGCAGGTCATTCCCGGCCAGAATAGCTTGTAAATTGATTTCTTCCGAGGATGCGAAATCAGCCGACCCTTTCATATTCAACGCATCTGTAACGATCAGGCCTTTGAATCCCATTTCTTCCTTTAGCAACCCCGTAACGATACGATGCGATAATGAAGAAGGCAGATTGACATTGGGCTCCAAAGCGGGAACACTTAAGTGACCGATCATTACCGACCCAATTCCCTGATCAATTATTTTTCTGTACGGATATAATTCTACAGAATCAAGCCTTGTTCTGTCATGGCCAACAGAAGGTAATGTTTTATGAGAATCCTGTGCTGTATCTCCATGACCAGGAAAGTGTTTGGCACAGGCCATGATGTTTTCACTCTGCATTCCACGGGTAAAAGCGATGGCTTTTTTAGTTACGTTATTTTTGTCTTCTCCATAAGAACGATTTCCGATCACAGGGTTCAACGGATTTGTATTTACATCTACTACGGGAGCAAAATTAATATGAACGCCTTCTCGCTTCATATGCCTGCCCATTTGTTTACCCATATCATAGAGCAGCTGATCATTGCGAATGGCTCCCAAAGCCATATTATAAGGAAAAGCAACGGTGTTTTTTAAACGCATTCGCAAGCCCCATTCTCCATCGATACCAATCAGCAATGGGATTCTTGAAAGGCTTTGATATTCGTTGGTGAGCTCCACTTGTTTGATCGCCTGGTCCTGAAAAAAAATCAGTGCCCCGATATGATGCTTTGTGATCAGGTCCTTGATGAACTTTTCGTGCTCAGCATCTTTATTGGTATAAGCCGCAACCATAAACAACTGGCCAATTTTCTCATCCACATCCATGGTTTTCATAATGCTGTCAACCCAGCGATTTTGAGCGATACTGTCTTTGGTTGTCAAGGGATCTTTTTGAGCCATGGCCTGCAGGCTCAGAAGCAGGGCAAAAAGCACTGTAATGTTTTTCATAAAATGAGTTTAAGGTGATAAATGGTTCGGCTCAATTGCCCTGTAATGCCTGCCCGTTGATAAGGCAGGAATGGGTAGTGCAAAATAAAAAAACTTAGTTAAAATACCTACTATGCCAGCTCCTAATTGCAGGCACCTCCCATAAAGTCTCCAAATCGGCCTTACTTTGAACCATATTATTGAAAACCAAGGTATCCTGATGAATTCTATCTTCTTTGACATACTTCTGAAAATCAGCAAGTGAAACAACATTGATGTGATCACCGTGCTTAAAAGCAGTATTCAATTTGTTTAAAAGTTCCACTTTAAACTCATTTTCAAATTGTTTGAAAATATGCGTAGAAGCATCTATTGAGCATCCGGAAACCTGATTAAAAGACTCATCTACGGCCAGAATGATAAAATGATTATACTTGATCTCAAAGGAAGCCTTTAAGTCATCGCCGTGCCTTGTCCATTCATTGACGAAATTTTTCAGTTTAGCTTCTATGGCTTTTACTTCTTCAACGTTAAATTCACGGCTCGACTGATAAACCCAAACTCTTGAATTATCCTGTAAAGTGTCAAAATCTACATACATCTTTAAATCTTTTTATTGAATTTATTTTGAAGGTCTTCCAGGGTACTGATCTCCTTTTTGGCCGACATCTTCTCTTTAACTTTTGTCAGTATTTTTTTAGTATACAGCGGAAAATCTGCATTTTGCATCCAATTATAATAGCCGGGATTCTCTCTAAACACATCCCTGACCCTTTTCCCTTTGTATTTTCCAAAAGAAAAGGTTTCTTCCTCTTCAGGGTCCATTAAAATAAAACCTGCAAAATCGGCTCGTTTCTGATGCGAAGAATAATCACTTAAAAATTCTACATTGTTTTCCAGGTCACCATATTTTTCGATCTGTGCCTCAAGGATTTCATAGGTTGCCATCGTATCAGCCTCAGCTGAGTGGGCATTATCAAGCGTCTTTCCACAATAAAATTCATATCCTGCTCCAAGGTTTCTCTGCTCTTTTTTATGAAAGATGACCTGTACATCTATAGCCCTTCTGTTTTCCATGTCAAAGTTGACATTCGCACGGAGCATTTCTTCAGCCAAAAGCGGAATATCAAACCTGTTGGAATTAAATCCTGCAAGGTCGCAACCTTCGATCATGGTACTTACCTTAGGCGCCAACTCATAAAATTTAGGTTCTGTAACCACTTGTTCATTTGTTATGCCGTGAATATCAGAAGCTTCTTTTGGGATTTCAATTTCAGGGTTCACCAACCTTGTCCAGCTTTCCTTATTTCCATTCGGGTATACTTTTAGGACAGAGATTTCAACAATCCTGTCTGTCGCTATTTGAATCCCGGTTGTTTCCAGATCAAAGAAAACAATGGGCCTTTCCAGTTTAATGTTCATCCTAATAAAATGAAGTTCATATTATATTTTTGATTTTACTAAAAGCCCGCATTTATATCCCAGGCTTCCAGATAATCTCCTATCCGCTTTGCAAACATACTACCCAGGGCGCCATTAACCACGCGGTGATCGTAGGAATGTGACAAAATCATTTTATGTCGAATGCCTATGAGGTCTCCCTCGGGAGTCTCAATAACAGCAGGAACTTTGCGAATTGACCCCAGGGCCAGGATCCCTACCTGAGGCTGATTGATAATAGGTGTACCCATGATACTTCCGAAAGATCCTACGTTCGTGACGGTATAAGTTCCTCCCTGGACGTCATCCGGGTTCAGTTTTCCTGACCTGGATCTGTTGGCAAGGTCATTGACGACCTTGGTCATGCCTACCAGGTTCAGTTGATCAGCTTTTTTAATAACAGGCACAATCAAATTTCCATCGGCCAATGCTGCTGCCATACCTAAATTGATATCCTTGTGCTTGATCACCTTGTCACCGTCAACAGAAATGTTCATCATTGGAAAATCACGCAATGCCTTGGCAACCGCTTCCATAAAAATTGGGGTATAGGTGATTTTTTCCCCTTCTCTTTTTTGGAATGCATCCTTGATCCTCTCTCTCCATTTCACTATGCTTGTCACGTCTACCTCAACAAAACTTTGAACATGCGCAGAGGTCCTCAATGAATCAGTCATATGCTTGGAAATAAGCTTACCCATCCTGCTCATTTCAATGACCTCATCATCTAAAGCTGGCTGAGAGGCAACAACTCCCGGGGCTTTGGCTGTTTCTTTAGCTTTAGCTTCATGTTTTTCTGCAGGAGCATCTATTTCAGATGCTTTTCTGCCTTCTTTAATATAGGCCAGTATATCGTTTTTTGTGATCCTCTGGTCTTTACCGGTCCCCTGAATTGACTCCAGTTCTGAAAGGCTGATGCCTTCTGTCCTGGCAATATTTTTCACCAGGGGTGAGAAAAATCGCCCACTTGGTGAACTAAGGTCGGCATTGGGTTCTTTTACTTCTTCAAATTTTGATTTTACCGATGCCACCGTAGGCAGCTCTTCAGGTAATTCTACCTCTTTTGATTGAGGTTCATCCACGGTAGCATTGGATGCTCCGTTGGTTTCTATAACAGCGATTACCTGACCTACTCCAACAACATCATCAACTTCAAAAAATCTTTCAACCAAAACGCCTTCCACTTCACTTGGAACTTCCGAATCAACTTTGTCGGTAGCTATTTCAACTATAGCTTCATCCATTTCAATGGTATCACCCACTTCCTTTAGCCAGGAAGTAATGGTTGCTTCAGCAACGCTTTCACCCATTTTTGGCAATTTCAATTCAAACTTTGACATTATACTGGTGGTTTTAGCGGCAAATTTAAGAAATAAAAAAGATAATATTTAGGAGTTTTTAACTATCCTTTGGTTTACTAAAATAAATTCAACATGAAGTCTCTTTTATTGAGAATTCAGTAATTACCGTAATATAGCAATTTTATTAAATTGTCAAACAATTCATTTACAATCTGCCGTATCAGCCCTTCTTGATATTGATCATTTCTTTGGTGAGTTCATTCAGCTTAGTTACTTTATCTTCAAAATCGCCTTTGATTGTTTTTCTGTAGCTATTTAAGTTCTCCACCAATTCATTCAGGTTCTCTGGCAGAATTTCTTCAAAAAATTGCCTGAGCCTTTTAGCGGCTGTTGGTGATTTACCATTGGTTGAAATGGCAATTTTCACCTGACCCTTGGTCACGATCCCACCCATATAGAAATCACAATAAGCGGGGTTGTCGGCCAGGTTGACCAGGATGTTTTCTTTTTTACAATCATTGTATACCTGAATGTTCACTTGCAGGTCATCGGTCGTTGCAATGACGATATGCTTATCATTGAGGTAACCTGAGTTATATGGAGCTTCGATCAAGCATACTTGATGGCCCTTTGCAAGATCCTTTACCTGACCAATAAAGGTTTTGGATACCATGGTAACTCTTGCCCCCGGGCTTGACTTTAATAAAAAGGTTAATTTTTCCAAGCCAACATTTCCTCCTCCAACGATCAGGATATTCAAGGAGGAGGCTTTTAGGAAGATCGGATAAAGTTCATTTTTTTTCAAAACAGATTTATTTTTATTCCCATTCTTTTTAATAAAAACAGATATCAGCTCAAAAATACTTGATTTTTCTGAATGGCTACAGTCGACTTTTCCAATTTTACCTGATAATTATGTCATAGTATGATGAAAATCATAAAAAATACTCGGTGTAACTTTTACATTTACCTTGATAATAACTTGAAAAGGCGAGGATGAAAAATTTAGTTCTTGGAAATGAAGCCTTGGCGCAAGGTGCTATTGATGCCGGTATTTCGGGAGTTTATGCCTATCCCGGAACACCTTCTACGGAAATAACTGAATACATACAAAAATCTAAAATCGCCAAAGAATTGGGCATACATTCTTGCTGGTCCGTCAATGAAAAGACCGCGATGGAAGCGGCACTGGGCATGTCATATTGTGGCAAAAGAGTACTTACCGTAATGAAACATGTTGGATTAAATGTGGCTTCAGATGTATTTATGAATATGTCCGTTTCAGGAATCAATGGCGGCCTGGTCGTTGTTGTAGCAGATGACCCTTCCATGCACTCCTCACAAAATGAACAGGATTCTCGCTTTTATGGAAAATTTGCCAAGGTTCCTATTCTTGAACCTTCAAATCAGCAAGAGGCCTACAATATGATGCATTATGCATTTGACCTTTCTGAAACGACCCAGCTTCCCGTTTTAGTGAGAATGGTCACTCGCTTGTCGCATTCGCGTTCAGGAGTTACTTTTAAGGAAAGAAGAGCTCAAAACGGTATTCAGTTACCTGTAAATACCAATCGTTTTGCCCTTGTTCCTTCAAATGCAAGGAAACAATATGCTAAATTGGTTGATAAAAAACGTGATTTATTAGCGGCTTCAGAAAAATCTTCCTTTAACAAGTTAGGCCAGCACAAAGACCGTTCTCTGGGAATTGTTGCTTGCGGTATTGGATACAATTACGTAATGGAAAACCTGGCCGAAGACCTGGAATTCTTTTCCTTATTGAAAATATCTCAATATCCGGTACCAAAACGAAAACTTAAAAAATTATATAAGGATTGCGACGAAGTCCTTGTAGTAGAAGAGGGGTATCCATTAGTAGAAGAACTTATCCATGACTATTTTGATAAAAATCAGAAAGTTACTGGTAAACTTAGCGGCCACCTTCCTCTTACGGGAGAACTAACTCCCAATATTGTTGCCAAAGCCATTGGTTTATACAGAAATCCACCCGCTCCTGTTTCAGACCTTGTCGTAGAGAGGCCTCCCCAACTTTGCGAAGGGTGCGGACATCTGGATCTCTTTAAGGTCATACAGGAGATACTTCCTGAGATAGGGCAGAAAAAAGTTTTTGGTGATATTGGCTGCTATGCACTTGGTGCCCTGCCCCCTCTTAACACCATAAATACACTCATCGATATGGGCGCTTCTATCACCATGGCAAAAGGAGCGGCAGATGCCGGAATAGAAAATGCCATTGCCATCATTGGTGATTCAACCTTCACACATTCGGGGATGACGGGTTTATTGGATGCCATTAATGACCAGTCTCCCATCACCGTTATTATTTCAGATAATTCGACCGTTGCCATGACAGGTGCGCAGGAGTCAGCGGCCACAGGTCGTTTGAAAGAGATTTGCCTTGGACTTGGAGTAGTGCCTGAACATCTTAAAATCATAGTGCCCTTAAAAAAGAATTTTGACAAAAACCTCAAGTTGCTGAGAAAAGAAATCGCTTATAAAGGAGTATCCGTTATCATATCGGAAAGACCCTGCGTAAGGCTCAGCAGGGATAGTAAAGAACAAATCAAACAAAAAATAGCCAGTCTCAACTAAATCAACATTATGAAGTCTAATATCATCTTATCCGGAGTAGGTGGACAAGGGATTCTTACCTTGGCTTCCATTATCGATACTGCAGCACTGTATCAAAATCTTTTTGTAAAACAATCTGAAGTTCATGGAATGAGCCAGCGTGGAGGAGCCGTTCAATGCCATGTGAGAATCTCTGATAAAGAGATTTATGCTGACTTGATTCCTGAAGGTGAAACTGATTTGATCCTTTCAGCAGAGCCCATGGAGCTTTTAAGGCATATCCCATTTTTGAAAAAAAATGGCTGGATCATAACAGATTCGAGCACCTTCGAAAATATAGTGAACTATCCTGACAAGCACGAATTGTTCAGACAGATAAAAACGCACTGGAACCATATCATCATCAATGCCAAAAGCTGTGCAAAAGATTTGGGAAATGCCAAGATCTGCAACATGGTCTTGCTCGGTGCCGCCGCTGACCACTTACCAATACCAGAAGATAAGGTTCTCCAGGCCATCAGGTATTTTTTCAGAGATAAAAGCGAAAAAGTGATACAAAAAAATATTGAAGCCTTTAAAGAGGGACAGAAAAAAGCAAAAGATTTTATTAATTTTGCCTACTAAAATCAAGGCTTTTCACATACTGAATCTGATCCCTGATTACCTGTGAAAGAATTATTACGCCTTTTTCTATGCTGTCTTTTGGCATATTGGAAAACGATAATCTTAAATGGTCATCCTTCACGTTATCAGGGTCAAAGGTTCTGCCTGTAACAAAGACCACCCCACTTTTCAAACAATCAGAAAATACATCGGTTGCACTGACTTTATCCGGCAATGAAAGCCACATATAAAACCCCCCTTTGGGTTCAACCCATTGAATGCCCTTTGGCATATGTCTTTTTAGGCTTTGCTGAAGTAATTCCTTTCGCTCTCCATATTCCTTTCTTAAAAAATCCAGGTAAGGTTCCAGATAGCCCCCAGTCAGGAATTCATTGGCAAGGATTTGCATAAAATTTGAGGTACAGGCATCCAGGGCCTGCTTAATGGATTCCGCCTTATCAAATATTTCCGGCGAAGACAACATATATCCCAAACGGAATCCCGGACCAAGTATTTTTGAAAAAGACCCTGTATATATGATCTCAACATCATAACCTTTATAGGATTTCAGGGGTTTTGTCAGCGGCTGGTCTTTTGGATCAAAGTACAGGTCGCCATAAGCATCATCTTCTATTAAAATGATGTCGGTTCCGGATAAAACACGTAAAAGAGCCTTTCTCCGTTTCTCCGAATAAATGATCCCGGCCGGATTATGAAAATTAGCGGTAACATAAAGGAATTTAGGGCTTTTTTCCAAGGTCTTCACGGTGTTTTCTAAAGCCACAATATCGATTCCATCCTTATCGATCGGTATCCCGATGACCTTTGCTCCGTAAGTTTCAAACACAGAAATAGCACCGACAAAACAGGGGTTCTCTGTTAAGATGATGTCTCCCTCATTCACAAATTCCTGGGTGATAATACTTATGGCCTGCAAGGAACCTGTAGTGATCAGGATTTTATCGGTTTTTGCCGGCAACCCTTTGCTTAGCATTTTTTTTTGAACGGAATTCACCAAAGGTGGATACCCTGTTGTTGGGCCGTATTGAAAACAAAGTTTCTTGATCTCTTCGCTTAAATTATTGTAAATCTCGTCGATTTCTGCAACAGGAAACAGGTCGTTATTTGGCATTCCTCCGGCAAAAGAGATCATACCCTCTCGAGAAGACTGCTTCATTAGTAATTTAATGTCTTCCGAGTGCATTGAATTAACTGCATGTGAGAATGTATACATACATCTAAACTTGGATTACACTATTCAAAGTAAGTACATTTTAAGCGCAAAAGACTTGATAAATATCAGCTAATTCGTCATTTTTTTTGACTTATTTTACGTATCCAATTAGATAATTTTATGCTGCACGAAAAACTACTCAAGCCCTCAAGTATTGCAGTAATTGGAGGTTCTGATCATATTGACCATATTGGAGGCAGCGTTCTTAAAAACCTTGTCGATCAAGGATTTAAGGGGCAGTTATTTGTAGTCAATCCAAAAAGAGATAAAGTTCAGGGGGTAGTTTCTTACAGGGATGTATCATTGTTGCCTCAGACCGATCTGGCCATTATCGCCATTCCGGCACCAGATACACTTGATGTTGTTAAAGAACTTGTAGCAAATAAGGAAACCAAGGGCTTTATTATATACGCTGCCGGTTTTTCGGAACTTGACGAGAAAGGGGCCGAAATCGAAAGGGAAATCGCCGAACAAATAAGTGCTGCAGGAGGAAGTTTATTGGGCCCAAATCATATTGGAATGATCAACCAGCATTATGCCGGGATCTTTACCCGACCTCTTCCGATGATCGATAAAAAAGGGGTGGATTTCATATCAGCTTCCGGTGCGACAGCTGTATTTACCCTAGAAGCAGCCCAACAGATAGGTTTGCGCTTTTCAAACCTTTTTACAGTAGGAAACAGTGCTCAGATCGGAGTGGAAGATGTATTGGAACATTTAAATGAAAATTTCGTAGAGGGAAAAAGCAGTAAGGTTAAAATATTGTATCTGGAAGGGATTAAAAACCCTGAAAAATTACTCGAACATGCGCTTTCATTAAGACAAAAAGGTTGTGCTCTGGTGGCCTTGAAATCTGGAATCACGGCAAAAGGCAACGCGGCTGCCGCATCACATACGGGCGCGATGGCAAGCTCAGACCTCTTTGTTCAGGCTTTATTCAATAAGGCCGGGATCATAAGGTGTCGCAGTCGTTATGAACTGATTACCCTTGCGGCTATTTTACAGATCACCGCGTTAAAACTAAAGAATTTTGCCGTGATCACCCATGCCGGAGGCCCGGGAGTTATCGTTACGGATACGCTCACCCAAAATGGCTTATTCGTTCCTGATCTTAGCAAAAAACATCAAAATTCACTTAAGCGGATCTTGTATCCGGGGGCTGCCACCACAAATCCGATTGATATCCTGGCCACCGGCACGGCCTTGCAATTGGAACAAGTGATAGCCTATTGTGAAAATCACCTGGATGAGATCGATGCCATGGTGGTCATTTTTGGGAGCCCTGGCTTGGGGGGTGTAGCCGAGGCCTATCAGGTGATCCACAATATGCTCCAGACATGCAAAAAGCCAATATTCCCTGTTTTTCCTTCTGTGGTCAATGTCAAAGACGAGATCAGTCAGTTCATCCAAAAGGGTCATATGGCATTTTCAGATGAATATGTTTTTGCAAAAAGCCTTGCTAAAGTCATGTTCAATAAGCCGCCACAAATTGATTCGTATCCAGATAAAAATGACGATGCCCTCAGGATAACATCTTTGGTCAATACGTATTCATCTGGTTTCCTAGGGCCTGAACAGGCCTGTGAATTAATGGAAGCAGCCGGGATCAAAATGGCAAGGCAAGCACTTATAAAAACGGAAACCGAATTATTGAAAGCCGCCAAAATCTTGCAATATCCTTTGGCTCAAAAAATTATAGGGCCGCTTCACAAAACAGACAAAGAAGGGGTCATTGTCAATGTTTTAAATGATGTTGAATTGTTGGAAAACTATAAAAAGCTGATACAAATTGATGGAGTTACAGGGATCATGATCCAAGAGATGGTTTCAGGAAAAGAAGTTTTTATAGGCGCCAAAAGAGAAACGGCTTTTCCTCCTTTGATCATTTGCGGAGCCGGGGGTATTTATGTAGAAGCACTCAAGGACTTTCAGAGTGCCCTGGCACCAATTGGAAGATCAACAGCCATTGAAATGGTCAACAATCTTAGGATAAAACCGATTCTTCAAGGGATGAGAGGCGAACCATCATGTAATTTAGAAGCTTTTTACAATGCTTTAGAAAAAATATCAACCCTGCTCCTGCTTGCCCCGAAAATCACAGAACTGGATCTTAATCCTTTGATCCTAAATGAGAAAGGAATTTTTGCCGTGGATGCCCGTATAAAAATAGAAACATAAAAGGTCAAAGAGCAACTGCTTCTCCCCTTTCATCAGATGCATCGCTCCCTAAATAAAAAGATTGGTCGCGATAGATAATTCTTTTCCTGACCTTTTCAATTGCCGGATTGGAAATCGAATTAATAATGTCGCTGTAGGTTAAAAAACTGCTGTCAAAAAAAATGATATCAACCTCTTTGACCTTCTCTTCAATAGCTCTTAGTTCGTATCCTTTGGAAGCATCAAACTTTAGTTGTAATTTCTTTAGAAACTGATCGTCATCACCCATATAAGCCCAACGACCAAATTTTGCTTGAGCCTTGGAACCGGGAGGGGCTGAAATCGATTTTACAGAGATGATGGCGTCGATAAAAGCATCAATCAAAATATATAGTGCCTTATTATTTGGAAAGTGTTTCTTATAAAAAATACTGAGCGCCCCATAAAAATTACTCAAATAAAATTTGTCCTTGATCGTGCTTTCTCCTTTAAAGTGTAACACCTTACAGCTGCCAACATAGTGGTTTTTGTAACCCGCTTTGGTAATGCGATAACTCAAGTCAATATCTTCTCCATACATAAAAAAGTCTTCGTCAAACCCTCCTACTTCTTCATATACCTTTTTTTTAATAAACATAAAAGCTCCTGTCAGAATGTCGACTTCTGCAATGCTTTCCTTGTGGATATGATTGGCATAATAATACTTGGAATACCCTAGGAGCTTAGCTCCCGCCACTTTTAGATTTGGAAAATTCCGCTTGCTTTCAGGAAGGAATTTTCCCGAGCCATCCACAAACTGAACCCCGGCAGCACCAAAATCAGTACGGCTCTCGCTAAAATGAACCATTTCAGATAAAGTGGTTTCGCTGATCACGGTGTCCGGATTCAAAATCAGTACATAGTTACCCTGGGCCAAGGCAACACCTTTGTTATTGGCTTTTGAAAATCCTGTATTTTCAATATTATTCAGGTATTTAACCTGAGGAAATTCCCTTTTCAGCATCTCACTGCTCCCATCTGAGGAATTATTATCTACCACTATAACCTCAACTTGCTCAATCATATCAGAGCTCAAAACACTATCCAGGCAGTTTTTTAGGAAATACCTTGCGTTATAATTAACAATGATAACTGAGATGTGGATCAACGGAAGT
>JBFFLO010000025.1:0-14659 GCA_041554895.1 Lutimonas sp.
ACTCCTGGTGATATATTGCGATTCTATTACTTTCTCCAATTCAACAATACTAAAGGCAAGAATTGAATCCTCATTGGACAGGGCAATTCCCTTGGCCTTATCCAAAATCTTAAGACTTTGCCTGTGAAGGCCCTTGTTATATAGAATGGTGGCAAAATCCAGTTGTTCCCTGACTTGCATTTTGGCATTCTGGTGTATTGGATTTAGTTTCAGGCTGACAAGTATCTGCCTGTATAAATGAGCTTTGGAATTCGAAAGCTGCTGCTTCTTTATGTTGGTTTTTAAAAGAATCTCCTTTTCATCGAATTCAACCAGTTTATCCAATAAAGAAAAAAGAGCGATAAAATTCTTTTCGGAATTTCCTCCCAGTCTTCCGGCATACAATTTAAACTGCCTTTTTTCTGATTTTGTCAATGATTTTACCAATAAAAAAAGAGCATCTGTTTTTTCTATAGACATCGTAATAAATTACTATTAACTAATTGTAAATCTGACTATTAACAAGTCTTCAAATAATTTGAATGTAGTAAACGCTTCAAAGAAAATCTACAACTTTATTGATTTCCCTTTAATTTTGACTATTCAAAAGTGATAAAAATTATTTAATAATGAGCAAAAATCAAGTCCAAATATTCGATACAACCTTGAGAGATGGAGAGCAAGTGCCTGGCTGTAAGTTAAATACGCCAGAAAAATTAATTATTGCCGAACGTTTGGATGAACTGGGGGTTGACATTATTGAAGCCGGATTTCCTATTTCAAGTCCGGGAGACTTTAACTCTGTAGTGGAAATTTCTAAATTAGTGAAGAATGCAACTGTATGTGGTCTTACACGTGCAAACATGAAAGATATTGATGCTGCCGGAGAAGCCTTGAAACATGCCATTCGGCCCAGGATCCATACAGGAATAGGCACCTCAGAATCACATATAAAATACAAGTTCAATTCTACCCCGGAAAAAATTATTGAAAGGGCAATAGAAGCTGTAAAATATGCCAAAACCTATGTAGAGGATATCGAATTCTATGCTGAAGATGCTGGTAGGACAGACAATGTTTTTCTGGCTAAAATCTGCGAAGAAGTCATTAAGGCAGGTGCTACGGTACTGAATATACCCGATACAACAGGTTATTGTTTGCCTGAGGAGTATGGAGCAAAAATGAAATATTTGATGGAAAACGTAAAAGGAATAGAAAATGTAGTACTTTCATGTCATTGTCACAATGATCTTGGTTTGGCAACTGCCAATTCTATTGCGGGCGTTCAAAACGGTGCTCGCCAGATTGAATGTACCATCAATGGCTTAGGTGAAAGAGCGGGAAATACAGCTTTAGAAGAAGTGGTAATGATCTTAAAACAACACCCTTACTTAAATCTTGATACAAATATCAATACTCAGCTATTGTATAGTACGTCTCAAATGGTACAACATCATATGGGAATTCTGGTACAACCCAACAAAGCTGTGATCGGAGAAAATGCTTTTGCTCATAGTTCAGGTATCCACCAGGATGGAGTGATCAAAAATAGGGAAACCTATGAAATCATGAACCCTGCTGATGTAGGTGTTACGGAATCTTCGATTGTATTAACAGCAAGAAGTGGTAGAGCTGCATTGGCCTATAGGGCGAAAAAAATAGGGTTCGATCTGACTAAAATTGAACTTGACCAGGTTTATCCTGAATTCTTAAAGACTGCTGACCAGTTGAAGGAAGTGGGTGACAGGGATATTGAAAGAATTATCAAGTTTGTTCGGATTGAATTGGATAAATTAGCTTCTTAATTTATATCCAATGAAATTAAAGATAGCTGTTTTATCGGGAGATGGGGTCGGACCCGAAGTTTGTGAACAAGGTGTAAAAGTATTAAAGGCCATTGAAAAAAAATTCAAGCATCAATTCACCTTTATCAATGGTCTTGTTGGAGGAGCTGCTCTGGATGCCAAGGGTGTTCCGCTACCTGACGAAACCCTGGATCTTTGTTTGAATTCGGATGCTATCCTGTTCGGCGCAATTGGTGATCCCAAATATGAAAACAGTCCTGATGCCAAAATAAGGCCAGAAGAAGGCTTGCTTAAATTGAGAAAAGAACTTGGCTTATATGCCAACATCAGGCCCTTAAAAGTATTTGGTCCCTTAATTCATAAGTCCCCCATCAAGGAAAAAGTGATCAAAAATACTGATTTTATAATTTTCAGGGAACTAACGGGCGGGATTTACTACGGAGAAAAAAAGATAAGTAGTGACGGAAATTCAGCTTCTGATACCTGTAATTATACCATAGAAGAAATTGATCGCGTGGCACATATGGCTTTTAAGTCTGCCAAAACCAGAAGGAAAAAACTAACGCTGATCGATAAGGCCAATGTGCTTGAAACGTCAAGGTTGTGGAGAAAAAGGGTAAAGGAACTTGCCAAGCAGTATCCAGATGTTGTTGTGGATTATCTTTATGTGGATAATGCGGCGATGAAGATCATTGTGAACCCTCGGCAGTTTGATGTCATATTAACCGAAAATTTGTTCGGTGATATCCTTTCCGACGAAGCCAGTGTTATCTCTGGCTCCATAGGACTACTGGCCTCTACTTCACTGGGGGACAAATCTGTTCTTTTTGAACCCATTCATGGTTCATTTCCAGAAATGAAAGGGAAAAACCTTGCCAATCCGCTGGCTACTATATTATCAGCAGCCTTATTGCTCGAACATTTTAAATTATACGAAGAGGCAGACGCGATTAAAAATGCAGTAGAAAAGTCGATAGAATATAATATTACCACTCCTGATATTAATTCGACCAAGAAATTTGCTCACACTTCATCGGTAGGAGAATTTATTTCTGAATACATCATTGATAAAAAAAATATACTCTACCATATGGAGAATATTTCACTGGGACAATCTACCATCATTTAGCTATCTTTATGACTGCAATCACACGCCGTGATTTGTGAATCAATTGGAAAACAACAGGTATGGAATTCACCGAAGCGGTCAATAGAAGAAGATCGGTCAGAAAATATGACCCTGACAAACCCATTGATGCTGACAAGGTTAAACAGTGTTTAGAACTGGCGACTCTTGCCCCGAACAGCAGTAATATGCAGCTATGGGAATTCCATCACATCACTTCAAAGGAAGCATTAAAGAAGATGTCTGCATATTGCTTTGATCAAAATGCTGCAAAAACTGCTCAGCAGATGGTCGTGATCGTTGTAAGAAAGGATTTATGGAAGATAAGAGCAAAAGCACATGTGAAGTATCTCAAGAAAGTTTTTGGCGACAAGCCTAAAAACGAACAATCTAAAAGAGCCCGGTTTGCTTTTACCTATTATAAAACCTTAGTCCCTGTTTCTTATGCTGATTTTTTAGGGGTCTTTGGCTACATCAAATATGGGATTTACTGGTTAATAGGGCTTTTTAGACCTATTTTCAGGCAGGCAAGAAAAAGTGACATGAGAATTGTTGCCCATAAAAGTGCGGGACTCGCGGCACAAACCTTTATGTTGGCCATGTCTGATCTTTACTATGACACCTGCCCAATGGAGGGTATTGATTCCCTTCGGATAAAAAAATTACTGAAACTGCCTTACGGAGCTGAAATCAATATGGTCATAAGTTGTGGGATCAGGTTACCAGAGGGCGTTTATGGGGAAAGATTCAGAATTCCTTTTGAAGAAGTTTATAAAGTGCTGTAATCAAAAAACAAATGTAATCAAGTCGGTTTTCTTACGTCTGTAGAGGAACTTATATCAAATTTAATTCGCTGCCATGTCAATAGACAAGATCATTCAAAGCATCAGGAACAACAAACAGAACCATCTGGTTGATTTTAGGCTAAAATCCAAAACAGAAGGTTTTTGTAATGACTTGTTTCACATTTTATTTGATTCGAAAATTTCAGTCTCTGAGAACATCAATGAGCTTGCTGACTCCTTTCAAGGCATTTCAAAGATGCTTAAAGAACCCAAAGGGCTTAGTTTTGAATTGATCTGGAAAAAATTCATGGTCAATCTACCCGACCTTTTACAACAACTCAATCAAGATGCTAAATGTATCTATCTTCATGACCCCGCAGCTAAAAGCGTGGAAGAAGTCATTCTAGCTTATCCGGGCTTTTTCGCTATTGCCGTATATAGATTGAGCCACGAATTTCATTTGCAAAGAATGCCCTTGGTACCTAGAATGATGAGTGAATATGCACACAGGCTTACCGGAATCGATATCCATCCCGGAGCCAGTATTGGCTCTCCTTTTTTTATCGACCATGGAACCGGAGTGGTTATTGGCGAAAGTGCTGTCATTAAAAACAAAGTAAAGATATACCAGGGGGTAACACTTGGTGCGCTTCAGGTATCCAAAGACATGAAAGATCAAAAAAGGCATCCCACTGTTGAAGACAATGTGACCATATATGCGGGCTCTACGATCCTGGGAGGTGAAACTGTCATCGGAAAAAACAGCACTATCGGTGGAAATGTATGGCTCACTAAATCAGTGCCTGAAAATTCTATCGTATACCAGATAACCGACACCAAACTTAAAACAAAAACGACTCATGAAGACAAGTAGCATCCTGGACCTTATAGGAAATACACCTCTTGTTGAATCAAGGGGGCTGATCAAGAACAACAATGTCAGGTTACTGCTAAAAATGGAAGGAAATAATCCTGGCGGCAGCGTCAAAGACAGGCCTGCTTATAATATGATCAGATCTGCTTTAGAAAGAAAAGAAATTAACCGGCATAGCCGGCTTATTGAAGCCACCAGTGGAAACACAGGAATAGCCCTGGCTATGATAGCCGGAGTATACAAACTTGATATTGAGTTGGTTATGCCTGAAAACTCCACAAAAGAAAGGGTGCAAACTATGAGGGCTTATGGAGCAAAGGTTACGTTGACCCCTGCCGAAACCGGTATTGAGGGTTCAAGGGATTACGCCGAAATGAAGGTAGCTAAAGAAGGGTTTGTCATGTTAAATCAATTTTCAAATCCCGATAACTGGAAAGCCCATTATCAGACTACGGGTCCTGAAATTTGGAGAGATACCGATCATGGCGTCACACATTTTGTCTCCGCCATGGGCACCACTGGAACCATCATGGGAGTCTCTACCTTTTTAAAAGAAATGAATCCAGCCATTCAAATCATAGGTGCTCAACCGACGGATAATTCAAAAATACCCGGGATCAGGAAGTGGCCTGAAGCCTACCTCCCTAAAATATTTGATCGTTCAAAAGTCGATCGCATCATGGAAGTCAGTGAAGCCGAAGCTCGAGAGATGAGCAGAAGGCTTGCCAAAGACGAAAGCGTCTTTTCTGGCATGAGCAGCGGGGGTTCTGTAACTACTGCCGTAAAAATTGCCAATGAAATTGAGAGCGGCATTGTTGTATGTATTATCTGTGACCGCGGAGATCGTTATCTGTCTTCAGATCTTTTTGATTGATCAATTCATAACCTAAAGCCACCCTTAAGTTTGATCTATTTAGTTGATACTGTCACTGGCGGGGAGTAAAATCAAGATATCTTCAGCAGCTCTGATTTCATCTTTATTCAACAGCATCTTTACAAACTCTCCTTTCAGGTATTTGTCAGCCTGATCTTTATAGTGTTTACTAAACACATTTCCGGATTGACCTGTGGGTAAAATTGCTTTTGCATTTTCCACGTCACTGAAATCGATAACACGTCTGGTCGACGGCCCTGCTGTTACCTCGTAAATACCATTTCCATTTAATTTGAACAACTGGTTGTTGATGACCTCGATGCCTCCGTCAGTTTCAAAGGGTCCCACATTGAAATACCCCTTTAAAAGAGCGCTTTTATCAAAAGCATGTTTATGTAGAACGCTTAATGAGGAGGACCATAACCAGTCTTCTGTATCGTCTCCATATTGTTGCTCAAGTGCATTTATAGCCTCATGGAAAGACCTTGTGATGATCTCATCCTTTAATTCCTTTACCTCTTTTGTTTTCACGTCATCCCACCATACAGATCTATTCAATTTGAGTTGCTTTGCGATTTGCCTTTTGTACAGATGCGTTTGTAAAAACTGTTCAAATCTCTCCTCTCCCATTTCATCTCCAAAAGTATTCTCCAGCAACCGGTAGAGAAACTTATAATAAATGGTCGGTGCCACCATATCTTTTTTATAGTCACCATTCCATGAGGCCAATATTTCCATGGCTTCTTTCTCTGTATCAGAAAGGTTTACCTTGGAAATATTGTCAAGAATGATCTTAACCAATGAGGGAGCTATGGACGATTGAACATCGTTGATCATCTCTTCTACTTGAGCTCCGGTAAAGTCATCATTGCTTTCGATAAGCCCTACAATTCTTTTGGCCCTATCCTCCGGGAGGTAATATCCCGGATATAATTTGCCACTCACTTCCTCGGGTTGGTTATTCGCTGAATAGACATAATGCCAGGATGGATTGATCGCCTGCGGATTTTGTTCAAAATCCAAATAAGTGAGTTCATCATTAATCTGATCAGCTCCGTCCAAAACAAATTTTGTGTGAACTCCTTCTGCTCTTTGATACAATTGACCCACTCCAAACCAGGCAATATTGCCTTTTGCATCACCATACATCATATTTAATCCGGGAGCACTCACTTTTGAAACGGCGTCTCTGAAATCGACTAAAGTCGTGGCATGGGACATTTCATAAGTAGCGGTCAATAAATCTGAAGGGATCTTCACATAAACCCAATCCATGGCAATTTTTCTCTCCTCATCCATCCCGTCCAACAGTCCGTTCATAAGCGGGCCATGTGGTCCTGTTTTGACTTCAAAAATGATATCATCCGCATCCTTAACTTTTATGGTCTCTTTATGAACTTTATACACTTGCTGATCGCTTTCCTCAAAGAAATCGGTATCATCATTTTCAAACATGGTGATCCCATAGGCATAATCATAATTATGACCGAGAACAGGAAAAGGGCTTAAAGCCAGGTGAAAACCGTACATCTCTCTTTGTGGAGTAATTAAATGCGCCTGATACCATACCGAAGGCTGTGAAAACCCAATATGGGGATCATTGGCAAAAATCACTTTACCATTTTTTGTCTTTTGAGGCCCGATAACCCAACTATTACTTCCTACAAAGGGAGAAACCGGTAAACTATTCATGATCGTATTGATCGAATTACCAACTTGCGCTGCCATTCTTTTCACTCCTCTTGAGTTCTTTATCAATGTGGATCTGGGCCTGATATCAAGATCGAGGTCCAACAAATAATCATTGCCCAGGACTTCTTTCAAATCGGTCAATAGGAGGTCCGTTTTGTGTGCCTGTGCAAAACTAAAAGCCATATATCCATAAACATTATAAACATCCTTTAACGTATAATGCTCCTTCTCAACCCCAATCAATCTAAATTCCATTGGAGTATTGCCTTGATCAATATACTTGTTGATCCCATCCAAATAAGATTGTGCCAGCAAAAAGGACTGAGAAGTACTGTCTGTTTGCCGAATTGTATTTACAGCGCTGTTTTCAAGCCCCATGCCCCTGAATAGTTTGTCAGTTTTGATCAGTTCCTCACCGAATAATTCAGAAAGTCTTCCTGCTGCAATTCTTCTGATCAATTCCATTTGCCACAGCCGATCCTGGGCATGCACATACCCAAGTGCCATATAGGCATCTTTTTCGTTATCAGCAAAAATATGGGGAACCCCATAGGTGTCGAAATAAATACTTACTTCTTCCTCAAGTCCCTGAATTTCAACACTTCCCTTGTAAACAGGCTTATTCTGCCGGATAAAAATAAATGAAATTATCCCTAGTACTAAGATAAAAATTAACAAAAAATAGCCTATTTTTTTAATCATTCTGAATTGATTTATTTCAAATATAAGTAAAAAAAAACCTCAATAAAATTGAGGTTCTAAAAATATGATTTTTAATTAGTAGTAGCTTTTAAAACTCTTCTTCACCTTCTCTCATCGGTACGGTTTGAGGTGTAAAATCTTGTCCTCCCCATAGGTCACCATTATCATCTCTCTTACTGTAGTCATAAGCCCAGCGATGTACTGCAGGAATTTCTCCAGGCCAGTTGCCATGCATATGTTCAACAGGAGTTGTCCATTCGAGTGTATTTGATTTCCATGGATTCTGAACTGATTTCTTTCCCTTTCCAATACTAAAGAAAAAATTCGCAAGAAAGATCAGCTGTGCTAGACCTCCAATCAGCGCAAATACAGTAATTACTTTATTGATATGCAACAAATCTTCAAACATAGGAAAGGCTGAGTTACTGTAATATCTTCGTGGCAAACCAGCTAATCCGATAAAGTGCATCGGAAAGAATACGCCATAAGCAGAAATGGCCGTGATCCAAAAATGAAGGTATCCCATATCCTTATTCATCATTTTCCCGTACATTTTCGGGAACCAATGATATACACCGGCAAACATCCCAAATAAAGCAGAAATACCCATCACAAGGTGGAAATGCGCTACCACGAACATTGTATCGTGCACATTGATATCCAAGGCACTATCTCCAAGAATAAGCCCTGTTAGCCCTCCTGTAATAAAGGTAGAAACCATCCCAATTGAAAAAAGCATCGCAGGATTCAGCTGTAGATTTCCCTTCCATAAAGTTGTGATATAGTTAAAGGCTTTAACCGCCGATGGTATTGCAATCAATAGTGTGGTAAATGTAAATACAGAGCCCAGGAAAGGGTTCATCCCGGTTACGAACATATGATGTCCCCATACGATAGTAGACAGAAAAGCGATTGCCATAATGGAACCAATCATCGCCCTGTAACCAAAAATCGGTTTACGCGCGTTGGTCGAAATTACTTCAGACGTAATTCCAAGCGCAGGTAATAGAATGATATAAACTTCCGGATGTCCAAGGAACCAAAACAAATGTTCAAATAAGATCGGAGATCCTCCTTTGTAATGCAATACTTCTCCCTGGATAAAAATATCAGAAAGATAAAAAGAAGTACCGAAGCTTCTGTCAAATATTAATAGTAAAGCCGCCGACAATAAAACCGGGAAAGAAATTACCCCTATGATTGCCGTTACCAAAAAGGCCCAAATGGTCAAAGGCAAACGGGTCATTTTCATGCCCTTTGTTCTCAGGTTCAATACGGTCACAATATAATTTAGTGAACCCATTAAAGAAGAAGCAATAAAGATTGCCATAGAAACCAACCAAAGCGTCATTCCTAATCCTGAACCAGACATGGCCTGGGGAAGGGCACTTAAAGGTGGATAGATTGTCCAACCTGCCGAAGCCATTCCTGTATGAACAAAGATGGAAAGGAACATGATCAAACTTGATAAAAAGAACAACCAATAAGAGATCATATTCAAAAATCCCGATGCCATATCACGTGCACCTATCTGCAATGGAATCAATAAATTACTAAAAGTTCCACTCAGCCCTGCCGTAAGTACGAAAAAAACCATAATGGTACCGTGAATGGTCACAAGTCCCATATACATATCCGGTGTCATCTGACCACCTTCTCCTCCCTTTCCAAGGAAAGCCTCGATAATACTAAAACTTTGATCCGGATAGGCTAGTTGTAAACGAAACAACATAGACATAAACACTCCAATAACCCCCATAAACATACCTGTAATAAGGTATTGCTTAGCGATCATTTTATGATCCTGGCTAAAAATATACTTGGTGATGAATGTTTCTTTATGATGATGATGATCTGACATTTTCCTTAAATAAGTTTTTCGATTAGTTATTAGTTATTGATAACCTCGGTTAATGTTTTTTGTTCCTTTAACCATTTATTGAAATCTTCTTCTTCCTGAACGACTACTTTCATCTGCATGTTGTAATGAGAAGCACCGCATATCTTGTTACAAAGTAAAAGATAATCAAATTCAACAGTTTCTTCATTACCATTAGATAGCCTTAATTCATTGATGGCATCAAATTTCGCCTTCGTATCCTCATCTAATCTCATTTCTTCCGTGGTCACCGTTGGTGTAAAGCCAAAAGAGGTTGTCATACCGGGTACACAATTGATCTGGGCTCTAAAATGAGGCATGTAGGCTGAATGCAATACGTCCTGGGATCTGAACTTAAAGATCACTTTTCTGCCTTTAGGCAAGTGCAATTCCCGCACAGGAATATCATCGGCTGAATTTTTATCGGTCATATCAACACCCATGGTATTGATGCCTTTGATAAAATTAACATGTCCTACACCTAACTCATTGTCTTCTCCGGCATATCTCGCTTCCCATTGAAATTGTTTGGCGTAAACCTCTATGATCAAGGGGTTTTCTGATTGTGAAAGATCCTGCACATTGTTCCAGGTCCATAAGCCGTAAATGATCAATACTGACAATACGATAGTTGGTGCTATGGTCCACCACATTTCAAGTTTATGGCTATCTGCGTAAAAAAGGGCCTTACGTCCCTTTACACCGCGATATTTAAACGTAAAGTAATAGATTAAAAACTGGGTGATAAACTGGACCACAATAATCAACCCCATTGTAATCACAAATAGCTTATCAATATCTTCGCCTTCGAGAGAAGCTGATTGCTTCGGCAAAAGAACCACTCTTCCTTGAACCATGGAATAGAGCATTAATCCGTATATAAAAGCCCCTAAACCCAACATCAACCATCCATTGATGTTATTCTCCTTTTCTGTTGCTACCTGATCCTTCTTTGTTAATCCCAATAATTTAAAAAATTGCCAAAAAGCCGTTGCAATTACAAAAAATATAAGAATATAAAATAGTGCTTTCATCAATAATATATAAGTTTATAAGCGAATTTTATGTGCCGCAAATATAAAGAAAAATATTAATTTTCATGATTTATATCAGCTTTAAGCCAAAAAAAAATCAATAAATTATCAAGGTATAAAAAAAGGTTGCCTAAACATAGGCAACCTTTTATATTTTAAGTAGTTAGTCTAGTAGTGGTAAATTTCACTTTCTTTCATAAATGGATTTCCTTTTGCCTGCAATGGGACCTTAGAAATAGCCGTAAAGACAACAAAAATGAATAAACCTAAAAAGAAGGCAAGTGAGCCAAGCTCAGGAATTCCGATACTCCAGCTATCACCAACTGTCGCCGGCGAGATCAATTGAAAAATATCAATATAATGCCCTGTCAAGATCACCAATCCAGCTGCCACGACAAACCATGGCACCCTTTTGAAATCGCTGTCCATAAGGATCAGGATAGGAAAAACAAAGTTCATGACCAGCATTGAAATAAATGGCAATTGGTATGATCCTATTAATCTTGGGAAGAAATAGGCAGCTTCCTCTGGAATGTTGGCATACCACTGCAACATAAATTGATCAAAAAAGAAATAAGTCCAGAAAATACTAAACCCAAACATATATTTTGCCAGATCATGGATATGGCTATTGTTTACAAATGGCAATACACCCTTATTTTTAAGGTAAATGGTCACCAATGCAATTGTCGTAATAGCTGAAACCAGCACACTGGCAAATACATAGAAAGAATACAATTGACTGTACCAGTGAGGATCCAACGACATCAACCAGTCAAATGACATAAACAATTCAAGTATTCCAAACATTACGATAAAAACAACCGCCAGGTTAAAGTTTTTCTTGTAAATTTTGATGTCTCCTGATTCATCCAATGCTAAAGAATTTTTTCTTAATAAAAACCTGAAAATATTGTAAACAGCTAAATAGATAAAGCTTCTGATCAACCACCCTGGAGTGTTCAGCCACCAACTCTTACCATCGATTATCGCGTCATAATTTTCACTAGCCGGATCAAAAGTTCCTTCTGACATCCAAACATATATATGATTCATATGAAAAGCAGAGAACAATAGAAAGATAAATAGCAAAATAGAGCCGGGCAATATATAAGCGGTAATACCTTCCATGATTCTAAACAAAACAATAGACCAGCCTGCCTGAGCAGCCCATTGAATAGCATAAAATACCAATACACAAACTGATATCATCAAGAAGAAAAAAGCTGCTATAAAAAATGCTGCCCAGGGTCTGTTTTGACCTTGATGCAACAAATGTTCCAGATGACTTTGAGCTTCATCGGCGCTATGTTCTTCTCCATGACTTGCATTTGCATCTGTGGATTCATCGGCGTGTGTTGCTGCTGCACCATGTCCACCTTCATCATGTGCCATTGCCTGCTCAACATCTTCGGTGGTTTTTGGGGCACTAAAAAACCCATAACCAATACCCAAAGCACCAATGATCATTAGTACAAGTGAAACCGTTTTTAATTTACCTGAAAATGTATACATTATATTCTGTATTTATTTTTTACTTATTTTATTTATTTTAATAGATCAGCTCTCAGGTGCTCTACGTATTGTACCACGTTCCAGCGTTCTGTTTCGGTGAGCTGACCAGCATGAGACCCCATAAGGTTCCTTCCATACATGATTACATGATAAATACTGCCTTCATTGATGTCCCTGTCTTTATAATTAGGCACCCCTAAAAACTTCTCGTTTTTAACCAAGGTGCCCATGCCGTCTCCCTTGTTTCCATGACAAGCCGAACAGTAAATGTTATAGGTGACCTTGCCCTTTTCGAGGCTAGTTTCAGTTGCTTTAGTGGGAGCCTTCAAAGAATCCTTAGCCATTTGATAACCTTCTTCAGAATCAGGATAATCATAAACTGCAGCTCCTCTGGAGATCGTTCCTTCAACAGGCAACTGAGCATTTAATCCATTTTCGAAATAAGGATTTTCTCCATACGTTTCATAGGAAACCGGATTATACATATCAGTATCTCCCATATATTGAACACTTCTTTCTGTAGGTCTTTCATCTCCACAAGAAGCAAGCAATAGGATCATTAGGCCTGTTAATGCTATATTGAATATATTCTTCATTCTAAATATTTTAGTGCTTATCTACAATTTTAGTTTCAGTAGCTCCGGTCTTGGTCAAAAACGCTACCAATTCCTTTTCATCTCCTGTTACAGGTACCTCCATCAAGAATTTATCATCTGTGGTACGAGGATCAGGATTTGATGCCTTTACAAAAGGCCCTATTTTGCTTCTCATATAAAAAGTCAAGACCATCAGATGCGCGGCAAAGAATACCGTTAATTCAAACATGATAGGAACAAAAGCAGGCATGTTTTCGGCATAGCTGAAACTAGGTTTACCTCCGATGTTCTGAGGCCAGTCATCGATCATCATATAGTTCATCATCCATACGGCAAAACCCAATCCGGTGATTCCATAAAGAAAAGCTGTAATTGCAATTCTTGTATTGGCAAGTCCCATGGCCTTTTCAAGTCCATGTACAGGAAAAGGCGTATAAACCTCGTCTATATGATGATTCGCTTCACGAACTTCTTTAACGGCTTTTAAAAGCACATCGTCATCGTCGTATATGGCATGTATAACTTTATCGCTCATCTTTTTTTATTTATCAATTTTATCAATTGTCTTTTTTATTTAGTATCTCTGGCTCTTTTAAAATTGTCTCCTGAAGATTTCAAGATTGACTTAACTTCTGCTTGAGCAACTGCAGGGAAGGTTCTGGCATACAACAGGAACAAAACGAAAAAGAATCCAATTGTACCCATAAAAATTCCTATATCAACAAAAGTAGGCTCAAATTGCGTCCACGTAGATGGAAGATGACCCCTGCTCAGGTTGATCACGATAATATCAAAACGCTCAAACCACATACCAATATTGATAATGAGGGCCATGATAAAAGAAACAGTATAGTTAGTTCTAAGCTTTTTGAACCAAAGCAATTGAGGAAAAACCCCATTACACAGTATCAATGCCCAGAAGGCCCACCAGTAAGGTCCTGTCGCAGCACCCACAGACAAATAAGTAAAATCTTCATAAGAACTACCTGAGTACCACCCTACAAAAAATTCTGACAGGTAGGCTACCATAACAATACCTCCGGTTACCAGGATAACCTTGTTCATATTCTCAATATGACCCCTGGTTATATAAGCCTCAAGGTTCGATACCTTTCTCATGATAATCAATAAAGTTTGTACCATGGCAAATCCTGAGAATACGGCTCCGGCAACAAAATACGGAGGATATACGGTACTATGCCATCCTGGAATTACAGAAGTAGCAAAGTCAAAGGATACAATGGTGTGCACTGAAAGTACCAAAGGCGTGGCAAGTCCTGCCAAAACCAATGAAACCTCCTCAAAACGCTGCCAGTCTTTTGCCCTGCCCGTCCAGCCGAAACTAAGCAAACTGTATATTTTCTTTTGAAATGGTTTTGTTGCTCTGTCACGAATCATCGCGAAGTCAGGCAATAAACCAGTATACCAGAACACCACTGATACGGTCAAATAAGTTGAGATCGCAAATACATCCCATAACAAAGGTGAGTTAAAGTTGGTCCAAAGGTTTCCAAATTGATTCGGAATTGGCATCGTCCAGTAACCATTCCAAACACGTCCCATATGAATTACCGGGAACAAGCCTGCCTGGAAGACAGCGAATATGGTCATCGCCTCGGCAGAACGGTTGATACCCATTCTCCATTTTTGGCGAAATAATAAAAGTACAGCAGAAATCAAGGTTCCGGCATGCCCGATACCAACCCACCAAACAAAGTTGGTAATGTCCCAGGCCCAGTTGATCTTATTGTTAAGACCCCAGACCCCAATACCAGTACCTATGGTATAGGCAATGGCT
>JBFFLO010000026.1:0-14083 GCA_041554895.1 Lutimonas sp.
TACTTATGAAGGCTTGTATTATGGCGAGAAGAAACCTGTTTTTCCACATGATTTAAAAGGTTTAAAGGATAAAAATGGCAACTTTGATTTGATCAAAGAAAGTCCTTTTGGAAATACTATATTGGTCGAATTTGCTAAAGCAGCCATAGAAGGAGAAATGTTGGGTCAACGAGAATATACTGATTTTTTGGCCATAAGTTTTTCCAGCCCGGATTATATTGGACATCGATATGGGCCTGATTCAAAGGAAATTGAAGATACTTATTTAAGGCTGGATCTTGATATGGCTGAGCTTCTGAGCTATTTGGATAAGCAGATGGGTCAAGGTAATTACACCTTGTTTTTAACTGCAGATCATGCCGTTGCCCCTGTTCCTGCTTACTTAAAGTCTTTAAAAATCCCTGCTGGGTATTTTGACTATGCGGTTTTTAGGGCCTATTTAAAAGAGCTTTGTGAAAAATACTATGGTGCCTCTGACCTTATCGAGAACTTTTCGAACAATCAGGTTTTTTTGAACAGGGATGCGTTAGACAGGCTGGATCTTGAAGCAGCGGCCGTATCTCAGCGATTGGCAGATGAAATCATTAATTATAAGGGTGTAAGTAAAGTGGTAACTGCAAGAACACTTCAAACAACCGATTTTTCTTCGGGACTTATGGCTTATGTCCAAAACGGATATCATCAGAAATTATCCGGAGACCTTGTTGTACTTCCAAATCCTGCTATGATCTACAAAAGACAGACCGGTACCACACATGGTTCAGTTTATAGTTACGACAGGCATGTGCCAATCATGTTTTTTGGAAAAGGGGTGAACAAGGGTAGAAGCCGCGAATATGTTGAGATTATTGATATTGCTCCTACAATTTCCAACCTGCTGCAAATTTCATTTCCAAATAGTCATACAGGCAAAGTTTTAAAGGAAGCACTGGAGTAAATTAGACGGAAAGCCCTGATTTTGCCATAAAAAAACTCTCCAATTTCATGGAGAGTTTCCTTCTTTAACAATAACAATTTTCCCTAGTTTTAAAATAAAAAAACTAATGAGATTATACAACGCTCATTGATTTTTAATATTGTAATAGGATTAAAAAAATAAATAAAAAATTAAATTTACTGAAGCTGATATATCTAAAGATCAGGGTCTGTCCTTAAAAGAAAAAACCCTCCATTTTCATGGAGAGTTTCCTTCTTTAACAATAACAATTTTCCCTAGTTTTAAAATAAAAAAAAACTAATGAGATACTACAACGCAGATTCATTTTTAATATTGTTTTAGACTAAAATTAAATCAAATATTTTTTTAATTGTTACTTGAAGTAAGTAGATGTGAAATGCTTAAATTTAATTAAATAGTATGCATAAAAAAACTCTCCATTTGCATGGAGAGTTCTCTTCTTTAACAATAACAATTTTCCCTAGTTTTAAAATAAAAACTAATGAGATACTACAACGCAAATTCATTTTTAATATTGCAGTAGATTAGAAAAAAAACCTAAAAAAATTGAATTATTTTTTTAGCACCTGATGTGCTATTTTTTCCCTTTAGACTTGGGCGGCCTTGTTTTAGGCTTTTTATACTTTTTTTTGATCTCTCTTTTGTAGGATCCGCCTAAATTTATTTTTTTGTTTTTTTCGCTTTTTTCATGAAATGCCGATCTGGATTTTAACTTTGGTTTTTCTTTTCCGCCGATCTCTTTTTCGGAAGAGTTATCAGTTTCCTCAGGCATAAGTTCTTCTGAAATAATTACTGCTTCCGGTAATTTTTCCAAAGGAATTTCAGTTTGCATAAGGATTTCAATTTCCAGAACAGCTTCTTCTTCGCCTGGCACAAATAAAAATATGGCTTCTCCGCTTTTTCTGGCCCTTCCTGTACGGCCAATACGATGAATGTATTGTTCGGGGTACGCAGGAGCATCGAAATTGATTACATGGCTAACTCCAAGGATATCCATACCTCTTGATACAATGTCTGTAGCGATAAGAATTCTGATATTTCCTTCCTGAAATTTATCAATCGCCTGAAACCGGTAATTTTGAGATTTGTTAGAATGAATAAGATCTAATTCGTTCCCAAAGGCTTCGTTTAAATCTTCATACAGCCGATCGGCTATTTTTTTGTTTTTGGTAAAGATCAGGACTTTGTCCAGCCCTTCTTGTTTAAGAAGGTGTTTAAGGTAGTTGACCTTGGTTTTGTAATTTGGTATGGCGATGCCTGTTTGCCTGATCTTTTCAAGGGGGGTGCCAACAGGTACGATCTCTATTTTTTTTGGACTTTTAAAGAAGCTCTGTATCAGTGTGTCAACCTCATCTGTAAGGGTTGCAGAAAACATGATGCTTTGACGCTTTTTGGGCAGTATGTCAAGAATATTCAATAACTGGGGCCTGAAGCCAATAAAAAGCATTTCATCTACTTCGTCCAAAACCAGTTTTTGAATGGCTGCAAGTCTAAGAACGCCTGAAACCGCCAGGTCGAATAATCTACCTGGTGTTGCGACCAAAATATCAAGACCTTCTATGATCCTCTCTTTTTGAGGATTGATATTTACTCCTCCATAAACACCGGCAATCCTGACATTTTGATAAGCGGTTAGTTCTTCGGTCACAGACACTACCTGTGCCACCAATTCCCTTGTGGGCACAATGATGAGTACTCGCGGATGGATCTGATCAGAAAAAGTAAGGGATTTTAAAATCGGAAGCAGGTAGGCAAGGGTCTTTCCTGTACCTGTTTGAGCCAGTCCAACCATATCGTTTCCCGAGTTCACTGCAGGTATCGATTTCTCCTGTATGGGAGTGGGGGTGACTATGCCCATATCGTCTAAGGCCTTTAATTGTGGCTTGTTAATTTTTAAGTCCTCAAATGATTTCATAGATGCTTGATTTATTTTGCAAAATTAATTATACATTCGGGAATTCTATCATAAGTTCAATAAATATTAGTTTAGTTAGATGAATAGCCTTTTTTTATACAGGCCGGTGGTGCTTGTTTTCAGCTTATTCCTTACGCTTTCATGTTCAGAAGGTGATTCGCCTCCTGAGCCAATAAATAATGAGTATGAGCTCGATAATACCGTATTTGAGATCCGTACCAACATGTATTGGGAAACCGATGTGGGGCAAGGCAAGGCCAATCAGATCATATTGTTTGAGCCTTTGGTCGATAGTCCTTTGTATGATATGATCATGATCAGCCCTGTTAGCGGCCCTTCTTCTCTAGAAGGGACCTATGTGTATAGTAAAACAGGTGATATCGGTACTTATGACCTGAAATTTGTTCATGCTACCGATGGGGTGGATCAATTACTTTGGTATACCAATGGTGAAAAAGGGGATGTTCTTGATATTCGATCAATGGGTAAGAAAGATGGAAAGGAAGTTTACCGGATACTTCTTTCAGATTTCGATTTGAATTACGGTTATTGGGATTATTTGGCAGGCCAATGGGTGTCTTTAGGCCAAAAAGCCTTTAGACTGAGTTATGAGGGGCCTGTAGAATGATGAAAAGCATTCTATAGGGCTTTGACATGTGTATGCTGCAGGGGAAGTCGTTTGCAAGCAACTAAGCTATAATGCTTTGATGCAATTTTCGAGTCTTGCTTTGACTTTTTTGGCCAGACTGCCTAAATCTTCATTTTCTATGGCTTGCATTGAAGCCATTGGATCAACGGCAGAAATTTCAATTTCACCGGGATTTTTTTCCTGTACGATGACGTTGCAGGGTAGCATGGTGCCTATTTTGTCTTCTGACTGAAGCGCCTCGTAGGCAAATGGGGGATTGCAGGCTCCCAGAATTTTATAATTGTAAAAGTCAACATCCAGTTTCTTTTTCAAGGTAGCCTTAAGGTCTATTTCGGTCAAAATCCCAAAGCCTTCATTTTTTAGCGATTCCGTAATTCTCGCTATTCCCTCTTCAAAAGATATATTTTTTAAGGTCTTGCTGATATAATAGCTCATGACTTGATGCTTTAAATTTAATTTAAAATAATATCATAAAGTTACTCATTTTAGTTTTACAAGTTGTTTTTTTTGAGATATTTTTCGCTGTATTTTCGAGCACGAACGACTTTCATTTGTTACCATTTTCACAGAAGTATTTAAATTAAAATTCAATAAAAAAATGCCAGTGATCAGTAAATATGATCACCTCTGAAAGGGTAGGGGGATGTGGGTCATAAAAGCTCAAATAGTAACAAAAAAGTTAAATAAAACGGTGCTACTTAAAAAAGTTAAATAAAACAAACAAAATAATTTTAAATAATTGTAATACAGATGGTTAATCATGTTTCTAACGGCACTATAGAATTTTCTTATAGTGTAAAAATGAATTGATTTCATTTTGTATATAATACCGTTATATTAATATAAACCAATAAATTGAATATTTTTACTTAAAGCAAAAGTTTCAATAATGAAAAAATGGATGTATCTCAAGGAAATTTGGAACTAAAGTTGTCAAATGTAGTGAAATTAAGATAAAAAATAATGGTTTAAATATACTGGTTGCAGGTTCGAATTTCTTCCGTTTAATTTTGTTGGATTTAAAAAAACAGGCCTTAGATATTTGATACAGGAAACAGGTTTTTGAAACAGGGACAGTTGTCATGATTGAGTATTGACATGGATCAGATTTTGAATGCTAATTCGATTAGAATCATACAAAAGAGAAGAATTCAATCTTGAAGTTTCTTTTTTCTTATTTTTGTTTTTTTAAAATGTCATAATTGGGTGTCGAAATGAAAAATATTAAAATAAGATTTGAGTTGAAAGCAAGCCCGTTTTTTTTAGGATTATTGCTTGTTTTGATCTCCTGTGGAGGAGGAGGAAGTGATGAGCCCAATGGACCAATTGATCCTGGTGGGGGCACACCTGTTGTTCCCGATGAATCGTTTGATACATTGGTCTGGTCAGATGAGTTTGATACGGATGGAAGTCCTGATGCGGAAAAGTGGACTTATGATTTGGGAGACGGTTGCCCTGATCTATGCGGATGGGGGAATAATGAGGCCCAGTATTATACCAGGCGTCAGGAGAACGTTATCGTGGATGATGGGATTTTAAAGATTACTTTGAAAAAGGAAAGTTTTGAAGGTAGGAACTATACCTCTACCCGTATGTTGACTCAAGGAAAATATGAGTTTAGATATGGCAAACTTGAAGTAAAGGCAAAACTGCCTGTTGGAGGAGGTACTTGGCCCGCTATTTGGATGTTAGGATCTAATATTTCGACAGTTGGATGGCCTGCATGCGGAGAAATTGATGTTATGGAGCATGCTGGTAACAGGCAAGGTGAGGTTTCAAGTGCACTGCATACTCCTTCAAGTTTTGGAGCTACAACAAATACAGGAAAACAAACCATAAGTGACGTTTCAGATGAATTTCATGTGTATACGGTAGAATGGAAACGTCAGTCAATTACATTTTCAGTGGATGGTACTGTTCATTATAGTTACAATCCTTCAAATAAAAATGACAGTAATTGGCCATTTTATGGCGACCAGTTTATTATACTAAATGTAGCAATGGGCGGGTCTTTTGGTGGAAATATAGATACTAATTTCACAGAGTCCTCCATGGAGATAGATTATGTAAGGGTATATCAATAGGCTTTAGCTTTTAGCTGAAAAGTATTGAGTTTCTTTACCTGAGGGGATTCATAGGTACGGGGAGATACGGTTTTGTTTACCACGTTTATATTGATCAGGCTTATCACGCCAACTATTATGAGGCAATTTTTGTTTTTTATTATTTATTTATTGGGTTTTCAGGGATCATTGGCTCAGGAGATTCCCCCTGTACAGTATTATGGGATGGCTGATTATGGAGCAGGAAGTCAGAATTGGTCTATAACCCAGTCTGCAGATAAACATATTTTTTTTGGTAATAATATTGGTTTATTGGAATTTGATGGTTCTCATTGGAAACTGTATCCTTCCCCAAACGGAACTATTATTAGAGCCGTTCATACGATTGATAACCTTGTTTATGCCGGAGGTTATATGGAGTTTGGATATTGGGAGAGAAATGACCTTGGACTTTTGGATTATCGTTCATTGACAAGTGAGATGTCGATAAAACTCAAAGATGATGAGCACTTTTGGAATATCACCTCAAGAAATGAATGGGTATTGTTTCAGTCTTTAGATCGGATATATCTATATAATACGGTCAGTCATGAGGTCGAGGTAATAGAATTGGTCATGCCACGAGCCAAAATATTCAATCTACCGGATAATATTTATGTTCAAAAAGGAAATGGAGGCCTTTATAGCATACAAAACGGTAAAGCTGTTCTCGAATCTGAAGATCCTTTATTTTATGACAATATTGTTGTGGGTATTTTTGAGCATCAGGATGGTTTGTTAATTCTTACGGAAAAAGGGAAGTTCTATGTTCTGAGCAAAGGGGTCCCATCAGCGTGGAAAACAGATGACCTAAAACAGGGGCCTGACTCGATTATTTATTGTAGTCTGAAACTTGAGGATGGCAGTTTTATTCTTGGTACCGTATCTAAAGGTTATATACGACTAGATAGTCAGGGACATGTTTTGGAAAGAATTGATCAGGAAAAAGGCTTGGGAAACAACACTATTTTGTCTGCATACGAGGATTTTGATAAAAACCTTTGGCTGGGCCTGGATAATGGCATTAGTGTTGTCAATTTAAATTCAGCGTTTAAAATTTATGCTGATCGTAAGGGAAAGTTAGGCTCTGTCTATGCATCTCTTGAAGATGGAGATATATTCTATCTGGGAACAAACCAGGGACTTTACTTAAAAAGGAAATCGGCAGCAGAGGATTTTCAATTGATACAGGGCACTGCGGGTCAGGTTTGGGATTTAAAAAAAATTCATGGAGCAATTTTTTGCAGCCATACCAAAGGAACTTTTTTGATAAAGGGAGAACAGGCAAATCAGATTTATGAAGAATCAGGGACTTGGGAAGTCAAAAAAGTTCCGGGGAGGGAGGATCTTTTAATACAAGGGAATTACAACGGCTTAAGTACTTTGGTCAAAATTAACGGGCAATGGGTTTTCGGGGATAAAATAGATGGATTTGATATTTCATCTAAATCATTTGATTTTGCAGAGAAGCGCAAATTGATTGTAAATCATGAGTTTAAGGGTTTGAATATCCTGGATGTGAATGAGGAACTGGATCGGGTAAAAGAATTATCCGTTATTCCTCCATCAGGTTATGATTCAAGTGTTTTTACATACCAGGATAAAGTCATGTATACATCAAACCAAGGTGTGTTTGCATTAGATCCGGTTTTAAAACAGTTGAACAAGGATTCGGTGCTGACATCTCTTTTTTATGATAGGGACGATGCCGTATATGGAAGATTGATTCCTGAGAAAACCAAGGGCATGTTATTGGGTTTTGCTCCACATAATATTATTTTCCTTTCTCAAGACAGGTTTGACGGTATTCCTGAAAGGAAAGAGATTGCAATTCCAAGTTTTTTTAGACAAAATCAGGGGCTTACAGGCTATGAGAATATTTCTATAACTGAACAGGAAAACTATGTTATAGGCACTTCCAATGGTTATGCTGTCTTGGATATAGCTAAGTTTCAAGAAAACGATTATACTATTGGTATTAATGCCATTCAGAAAAAATTTCAAAACAGAGAAAATAAGTACGTTAACCTTAATGAGCCCGGTAAATTCAGTTTTGAGGAGAACAGCTTTTTAATTTCTTTTAGTGTTCCGACTTATGAGAAATATAGGGAGATTTCTTATCAGTACCAGTTAGAAGGTTTATATGAGGATTGGAGCAAATGGATGAGCGAGTCTGAAATATCCCTGGAAAATTTACCCTTTGGTGATTATACCCTTCATGTCAGAGGAAAAGTTGGAAATAAATTAACCAGTAATATTGCATCTTATCGTTTTACAATTGAAAAACCCTGGTACTTGACTAATTTGGCGGTTATTCAGTACCTGCTGGTTGTTTCTCTTATCCTGTTTGTAATCAACAGGCTGTTTCACAGATATTACACAAATCAGAGAAATCGACTTATTGACGATAATAGGAAAAAAATGGAACTGACTCAAATGGAAAGCAGGCAGGAGATCATGGCATTGAGGAATGATCGACTCAAAAACGAGTTGGAAAGCAAAAACAGGGAATTGGCAACCACGGCAATGAGTTTGATCAATAAAAATGAATTATTGTTAGGAATTAAACAAGATCTTTTGCAAATGGGAGACAAGGCTTCACGTGACGAGGTCATTAAAGTGGTTAATAGTAACCTTAACAATAATAGTGACTGGGAGTTTTTTAAAGAGGCATTTAATAATGCTGATAAGGATTTTTTAAACAAGATAAAAAACAGGCATCCTGAATTAACGGCAAACGATTTGAAATTTTGTGCCTTCTTAAGGCTTAACCTCAGCTCTAAGGAAATTGCTCCGCTACTGAATATTTCTGTAAGAAGTGTCGAAATTAAAAGATATCGATTAAGAAAAAAAATGAATCTCGCGCATTCACAGAATCTAATTGATTACATTTTGGGAATTTAAGCCCCTACAAGTGTTGCTAAATAGCCATTTATACTACAACATTACCACAACAAAAACTATTTAATCCAAGTTCAGCATTAATCTGAATCTTTTTTTTCATCTTTTTACTTTCACGGTTTTCTAATCTACGAACCCTTTATTTAACAGCATTATTTATGCTATTTTATCATTAATGTGTACTTAATTATCAAATATGACGCCCGTCTGTATATTATTTGTATAGGCTAAAAAAGTACAACCATCTCTGTTGTCTTGTACTTTTAGGGTTCAAAATTTTGTTATATGAAGTCAAAGATAATTTTACTCGTGTTCTTTTTTGCAGTGACATATGGATTTTCCCAAAATGTTACGGTGACAGGAACAGTTTATGAAAGTGCTGATTCTCCATTACCGGGAGTGAGTATACTAGTTAAGGGAACCAGTCTGGGGACGGCGACCGATTTTGATGGGAACTTCAGTCTTGATGACGTTCCTGTTTCTTCGGTTCTAGTTTTTTCCTATGTTGGTTTTCAAAATTATGAGGTTCAAATTGAAAATGATTCTCCCTTAAGCATTACCTTGTTAGAAGATGCTGAGGCATTGGATGAGGTCATTTTAATAGGTTATGGTACTCAGTCTAAAAAGGAAATAACCGGTGCAGTATCTGTAGTTGGATCAGAAACTATCGAAAAACTGAATCCTGTTCGTGTTGAACAAGCCTTACAAGGTCAGGTATCAGGTGTGAGTATTACTTCACAATCGGGATCCCCGGGAAGTGGATCCAATATTAGGATAAGAGGGGTGACTACAAATGGAAACAATAACCCTTTAATACTAGTGGATGGAAATGTGATTGAAGACCTGAGCGTCATCAATCCAAATGATATTGAAAGCATTAACGTGTTAAAGGATGCGACAGCTGGTATTTACGGAGTTAGGGCAGCTAATGGAGTAATTTTGATTACAACTAAGTCAGGTTCCAAAAGCAGTGAACTAAAATTTGAATTGGACACTTATGGAGGGATTCAGGAAACAACCAGAGAATTGCCCGTTTTAGATGCTACTCAATATGCAGTTTTGGTAAATGAGGCTTATGTTGCCGGAGGAAATCCCCCGCCTTTTTTGGATTTTACACAATTGGGCTCGGGAACGAACTGGCAAAAAGAAATATTCCAAACCGCACCCATTGCTAATGTTAATTTTGCTGTAAATAAGGGTTGGGAAAATTCTAAGCTGTCTGCCGGTACTTCTTACCTTACTCAGGATGGTATTGTTGGAGGAAGCGATGCTAATTTTAACCGTTTTACAGGGAGGGTGAATTATAACCTTGATTTTTTAAAAGATTTTAAGCTAAATACTTCATGGATCTATACAAACACCAATAGAAAGAATTTACTGGAAAACACCCTTGGCTCAGTGCTGTTCAATGCCTTGAATATGGCACCCACCATGACTGTTAGGGATCAAAATGGAGATTACACGCTGGCAGAAGGGTTGGGTAATGAAGTAATTAACCCCAAGGCACAAATTGAAAATAACTTCAACAATACGCATGTTGGCAAGATCAGTGGTGCGATTGGTCTTAATTATACTTTTTTGGAGCATTTCACGGCCGAATCAAGATTCCAGTTTAACTATTCTGAGGTCTCAGGCAAGGTATTTTTACCTGAAGCATACTATGGATCAGGTAAGGTATTTAATTTAACAAGAAACAGTGTAACTGAATACCAGAATATCTACAGAGATTATACCTGGGATAATTTTGTGACGTATAAAAACACCTTTAATGATGATCATAATTTAACGGCACTGCTGGCGATGTCAGTAAGGCAGGAAAGTGGCAAGTTTTCGGGAGAAACGGGATTCAATATTCCTGATAATTCTTATGAGAATGCCAGTATAGATAATGCGACAGATGTGGTTGATAATTATTTAAACGGTGGCGACACTTATGATACAAGACTGCTTTCATACTTTACACGGGCACAGTACGATTTCAAGGGGAAATATCTTTTGTCAGTTGTTTTACGAAGAGATGCATCTACAAGATTCGGACCTGAAAACAGAGCCGGTTATTTCCCTTCCGTATCTGCCGGGTGGGTGATGTCGGATGAGTCATTTTTGGAAAAAAACGGATGGTTGAATTTTATGAAACTAAGACTTAGTTATGGAATCGTAGGAAATGACCGTATTCCTGATTATGGTTATGTATCTCTTTTAAACGGGCAGGCTACTTACGTATTTAATGATGAACTGATCTATGGTAAGGCTGAAGGAGCCCTGGCAAACCCTGAGATAAAATGGGAAAAACAAAAAACTTTTGATGTGGGTCTTGACCTGAAATTTTTGGATAACAAGATCGATGTCACTATGGATTACTTCAATAAGACCACCGATGATTTGTTGCTTGTTCCTCAGGTTTCGGGAATTCTTGGATCAGAAGCACCAGGTTCCAGGCCGCCAATTATCAATGCAGGTTCAGTGGAAAATAAAGGTTTTGAATTTCAGATCGCCTATAATGAAGATATTTCTGAAGATTTTAGATTCAATATAAGTTATAATATGACCTATCTGAAGAATGAAGTGACTTTTGTGGCTGGTGAGAATGGTTTTGTTACTGGAGGATCCTTTGGCGTAGGGCAAGACCCCCCTTCAAGAATGGAAGTAGGGCAGCCAATCGGTTATTTTTATGGATTAAAAACAGCTGGGATCTTCCAAAATCAGCAAGAAGTGGATAGCCATCCAACGCAGGTCAATGCCTCTCCGGGGGATTTAAGATATGTCGATATAAATGAAGATGGCCAAATTGACGAAAATGACAGGACCTATATCGGAGATCCTATTGCACCATGGAGCATGGGGCTTAATTTAGGAATGAATTACAAGAACTGGGATTTTGGAGCTTATTTTTTCTCTTCAATTGGAAATGAGATGGTCAGAAACTATGAGCGTAATCAGCCACTTACTAATAGAAGTATCTATTTCTTAAACAGATGGACAGGTGAAGGCAGTACTGATTCTTTTCCAAGAGTTACTACAGGCGCTAATTCAAACAGTTTGTTCTCAGATTTTTATGTTGAAGACGCCTCCTACCTGAGAATTCAAAATATTCAATTGGGATATACATTCAACATGGATAATTCCAAAGGTATTGACAAATTCAGGTTATATACTTCTGTTAACAATGCTTATACATTCACAAAATACAAAGGATATGACCCATCAGCTTCCACAGGGCAACCAATTGGGGGCGGTATAGATCAAGGATTTTATCCAATTCCACGAACCTATATGCTGGGTGTAAATCTTAAATTTTAATAACTATGAAAACACTTAAATTAACATCAGTACTGTTATTGTTTCTATTTATAATAGTTACTTCCTGTAGTGATGATTTTGTAGATGTTGACTCGCAAGATCAAAACTCAGAGGATTATTTCAACGATGAAGGCGATTATCAGGATGCCCTGATAGGAGCTTATGACCTTTTACAATCATCTTATATCAATGTGATGCTTGGAGAAATTGCCTCAGACAATACACTCTCCGGAGGTGAAAGTGCCACCGACGTCATAGGAATACAGGAAATTGACGAAATGATTCATACTCCGGTAAATCAGCAATTGAGAGATATATGGAGCTGGATGTATGCCGGCGTGAATCGTGCAAACTACATTATGGAATTTCAGGATAAAACTGATTTTCCCGGAAAGAATGAGGTTATTGGGCAAGTTCGCTTCTTAAGAGCTTATTATTATTTTGAATTGGTGAAATGGTTTGGAGATATACCTTTTTCAGTAGATAAAAGGATACAGTTTGGAGATCAGTTTGAAATTGAAAGAACCCCAAAAGCTGAGGTTTATGCCCAGATGGAAAGTGACTTGATTTTTGCAGCAGAAAATTTACCTGAATCATGGGAGGAAGCGGAAACCGGAAGGGCCACAAAAGGAGCTGCTCAGGCACTTCTAGGAAAGGTTTACCTGTATCAGGAAAAGTTCTCAGAAGCGGCTTCTGCCTTAGAGCTGGTCATCAACGGCCCTTATGACCTGGTCACTGACTATAATTCAATATTCGAACAGGAGGGAGAAAATAATATCGAATCTGTTTTTGAGATCCAATATACTGATAAAGAAGGAGCCGGATTTGGATGTTTGCAATGTAGTGAAGGTAATGTAGCGGTTGGTTTTAATGGTATACGAAACTATACAGGGCCAGATTTTGAATCAGGATTTAGTTTTAATGTACCTACACCAAAGGCGGTTGGGCTCTTTGAAGAAGGAGATCTCAGAAAGGATGTTGCCATACTTGACATCGAGGCATGGTCGGCGTCTAACGGAGCCACTTATTCAATAGGCTATAAACATACCGGATTTTACAATAGAAAGTATATCGCCCGTAAAGGAGACTTGAATACGGGAGATGCAAATCTTACCAATCCAAATAATTACAGAGCTATCCGCTTTGCGGATGTCCTGCTCATGGCTGCAGAAGCTTATAACAGGGGAGGCCTCGGAGATCAAACCGCAAGGACATATTTGAATCGTGTTAGGGAGAGGGCAGGATTGCCAGAAACTTTAGAATCCGGCCCGACGCTGACAGCAGAAATATATCAGGAAAGACGCGTTGAGCTTTTAGGCGAAGGCCATCAGTTCTTTGATTTGGTGAGAACAGGCAGGGCTGCGCAGGAAATAGAAGGATTTATCAGCGGGAAACATGAATTATTTCCGATTCCCTCCATTGAAATAGAATTAGCAGGAAATCGCTGGGCACAAAACCCAGGTTATTAAAAACACATAAAAAGAAGAAAGATGAAATATTTAAAAACCCTTTTAGTATTAATTATTTTTGGATCGGCATTTGTTGCTTGTGAAGAAAACGAGATTTCTTATGCTTTTCAAGAAATTTCAGCCCCTACAAATGTTACGGCTAATTTTGAAGTGACCCAGGATGATTCAGGATTGGTGACATTAACTCCATCCGGAGAAGGAGCGGAATCATTTAAAATTTATTGGGGAGAAACCACCAATGAAGATCCTGAAATTGTTACTCCGGGCGGATCAATAGAGCATATCTATGCTGAAGGAGAATTCAAAGTAAGAGTGGTTGGTGTAGGAGCTACTAATCTTACCAGCGAATATGCACAGTTGCTAACAGTATCGTTTAGTGCACCTGAAGAATTGAAGGTAACTATTGATCAGAGCTCACCGGATCCGAAATTAATTAAAGTGAGTGCAACAGCCATAAATGCAACCTTATTTGAGGTTTACTTTGGAGATGCAGAAGATGAAGAGCCCACGCAGTTGATGCCAGATGAGACCATAGAGCATATTTATGAAGCTACAGGTGATTATACCGTGAGAGTAGTTGCCATAGGTGCCAGTGCTACAACCTTGGAATATACAAAAGATATTGCGATAGCAGAAGCTTCAGGCGCAATTGCCCTGCCAATTACTTTTGATGATCCTGCGGTAAATTATGAAGGAAATATAGATGGTGCTTTCAGTGTCGTGGATATTCAATCAAAAGGAGGAGCTAATAATATCGATACAAAAGTAGGAGCGATTGAAAATGCAGGA
>JBFFLO010000027.1:0-13605 GCA_041554895.1 Lutimonas sp.
GGCATAATGGATGATCCTGGTTCATTGGCCGGAATGATGATTTCACCAATACCACTTCTTGGTCCGGAGGCCAACATTCTGATATCATTGGCTATTTTCATAAGAGAAACGGCTAATTGTTTTAAAGCACCATGGGTCTCTACGACTGCATCATGAGCGGCAAGGGCCTCAAACTTATTTTCAGCAGTAATAAAAGGAAGGTTTGTAAATTCTGCAATATACTTGGCCACTAGCTCCGAATAACCTTCAGGTGTATTGATCCCCGTGCCTACGGCTGTGCCTCCCAAAGCAAGTTCAGCAAGATGGTCCAAGGTATTGCTCAAGGCTTTTAGCCCATGATCTAGTTGAGAGACATATCCTGAAAATTCCTGACCCAGTGTCAAAGGGGTCGCATCCATAAGATGCGTCCTTCCTATTTTTACAACGTTTGCAAACTCAATTGACTTTTGCTGCAAGGTATTGCGCAATTGTTCAACTCCCGGAATGGTCACCTCAACAATCTTTTTATATATCGCAATGTGCATGCCTGTAGGGAAGGTGTCATTGGATGATTGAGATTTATTTACGTCGTCATTCGGATGTATATAACGCTCCGTACTGTTTAGATCTCCTCCTGCATTGACATGAGCCTTGTTCGCGATCACTTCATTACAATTCATATTGCTTTGAGTCCCGGAACCTGTCTGCCAAATGACCAGGGGAAATTGATCAAACAATTCTCCGGCTAATATTTCATCGCATACCGCAGCGATGGCATCTCTTTTTTCTTTGTCAAGCACACCGAGGTCGTGATTGGTATAAGCAGCAGCCTTTTTTAAATAAGCAAATCCTTCGATGATTTCCTTTGGCATTGAAGCTTCCGCCCCTATCTTAAAATTGTTTCTTGATCTTTCGGTTTGAGCTCCCCAGAATTTATCTGCGGGCACCTGCACTTCACCAATGGTATCGTGTTCTATTCTGTATTTCATGGGTACCTGTTTTGTATAAACTAATGAGTCCCAAAGATACGAAATAGAGCCCAGAAAAGAATTGTGAAAGTACTGAAATTTAGTTTTCCGGCCCTCTGAAAAACGATGGTTATGTGATGGTTTTAAACCTTAGCCACCGAAGCCTTCCCCGTCATCATCATCCATGCCACCACGTTGACGTTGACGTTCTTTTTTCTGATTGAACCTGTACGTAAAAGAAAGCCTGAATTGTCTTTGTCTCCATTGGAATTGGCTGTTTTCGTTAAAGGTATCCGTTGTCGTTTCAGAGATTCTTTTTCTTGAATTTAAAAGATCATCAACATTAAAGACCAAGGTTCCGTTTCCTTTTAAAATATCTTTGCTAAAAGCCATATTGGCCATAAACATGCCTTGACTTTTAGTTTGAGAATTTTCTCTTGGACCCCTGTACATCATGGTAGTTTGCCAGTCTATTTTTGCAGGTAAGGTTAATTTGGAAGTACCCCTTGCAAACCAGCTGACGAAATTTGCTCCAAAATCAACACCCTCATATTCTCCCTCTAAGGTTGAATTATAGAAGTTAAAGCTGGCATTGAACCTCCAATTCTTTTTTGGCGTGTAATTTGCAGAGAACTCGAAACCATAGCGATCATCAGTGCTTAAATTTATGGGTGTCCTTCTTATAATTGGAATGCCATCTTCAGTGGTTTCTCCAGTGTCCTCGCTGATAAACTGAAAAACATCAGTTGCATGACTAAAGTAAACCGAAGTGTTAAACGTTACTTTTGGCCATCTTTTGTAGTAACCCAGATCTGCCCCATGCGAAATGGAAGGGTCAAGATCAGGATTTCCCTGAAATATATTCGTCCGGCTTGACTGAGAGGGAAAAGGATTTATAAACCTTGATCTGGGCCGTCTTATTCGGCTATTATACCCCAAGGTTAAATTTTCACTTTCTGAGAATTCAAAGACAAGATTTGCTGTAGGGAAGGCATTCACGTAGTCCTTCTGGTTTAAAGAATCAATTTCTTTACCTGTTGACCGGATATCAATATCAGTGGTTTCAATCCTAAGGCCCAAAAGTGCTGAGAATTTACCGAATTTATTTCCATATTGTCCATAAAAAGCGGATATCAATTCATCATATTCAAAAAGGTTGGTCAGCCTGTCATTAACCATATAATCACCTTCTTCGTTTTCATTGAAAAACCTGTAATCGGTTTCCCTGTCTTCCTTGTTGATCCTAAATCCTAATTCAACCTGTTGGTTTTCACCAATTGGCAATACATAGTCACTTTGAATCAAAAACCTCTTTTGCAATTCATTTGAATCAAACTTTTCAGAAAGCTGGTTTATCATGTTTGGAAAGGTCTCCTCATTGGTAATCAAACTGTTTTCGTCTTCCTTGTTATCCTGATATTGTACGGCCATGTCTATTTGATGGCCCTCCTTTTTAAATTTATGTAAAAAATTGAGGTCGTATTGAAGTACATTATCCCGGGACACTTCATTTTCGATCCTAAGCGTGGAATTCATCAGGTCATCAAATTCATCAAAAGCGTCTGTCATATTTTCTGAGATGCGGTCTCTGTCTGAATTCCTGTATAAAAAACTAGCCGTAACCGATGTTTCTTTTGCGATATAATACTCAATACCAAAATTCACGTTCAGGTTGTCACCTTTTCTGGTATAATCAATTTGCTGATTCGTTGATGCAAAACTGGCATCCGGAGAAAAGTAAGTAGTTTCAGCACTCGAATTTCCCGGGGATTCTCTATCTGAATAACCGATATTAGTGAAAAAATTGAAATTTTCCAGTCTGTAATTCAGGCTGGTGGAAAATCCATAGTATTCAGGGATACCCAAATTCACGGTACCTATACCGTTAAAACCAGTTATTTTGTCTCTTCTTAAGATAATATTCAGGATACCCGCCGTACCTTCAGCGTCATAGCGGGCTGAAGGGCTCGTGATTACCTCGACCTTCTCAATGGCATCCGCCGGAAATTGCCTTAACGCTTCGGCATCGTTCAGGCCGATCAGTCCACTGGGTTTGCCATTAATCAATATCCTGACATTTTCATTTCCTCTCAGACTAACGACCCCTTCAGCATCTACGGTCACAGAAGGCACATTATCCAATACGTCACTGGCAGTTCCTCCTCTGACGGTCATGTCTTTTCCTACGTTGTAGATCTTTTTATCAAGCTTCACTTCCATGGTGCTTTTCTCTGCGATCACTGTAACTTCAGCAAGGGATTCAGCATCCTCTTCCATTAAGATCAAGCCCAGATCCAAATTTTTATTTACATCAACATCTTCTATGGCAATGGTTTTAAAGGACAGGAATTCGAAACTGATCGTATACCTGCCTCTGGGAACTTCAAACAAGAATTTGCCCTTTGCATTGGTCATTCCCCCGTAAACCTGATCTCCTTCAAGGGGCCTAACGATGATTGTGGCAAATTCCAGGGGTATATCAGCTACTTTTTCGTGAATGATTCCTTTTAATTCGAACATTTGCCTAGGCTGTTGAGAATTTTCCCGGGCTTTTGGTCTTTCCTGAGAAAGTCCCAAAAAGGGAAAGGACATAAGTATGATAAGCGTGTAAATTAATTTCATATAGATAAATTAGGGGTATCTATTTTATGACAGCGAAGATAGAATTTAGTTTAATCCAGAATTAGTTAATAATTTGTTAATTTAAAATACAGGTAAAATTAATTGTCATCTAAAAAATATGTATTATTTTTGGAACCTAATTTAAACAACAAGCAAGCATATGGAAATTGGTCAATTTTTAGGGTTTTTAGTTTTTTTAACCATTTTTACAATGGGTTTTTGGATGCTGATTTTTCTATTGACTACGGTTGTGCCTTATTGGTTGTTTGGAAATTTAATGGAAAACTGGAAATTGAAAAGGGAAGCCAAAAAGGCAAAATCCTGATCAAACCTATACATATCAACATCTAAAAGCTTGTGAAAACAAGCTTTTTTTTATTTCACCTGGTCCTCTACTTCAAAAATATTCTTGTCTATTTCCTTTGACCTGTTATGACTATTTCTTCGACTGCTTTTGTTAAACCGATATGAAAATGACAATAGGTACTGGGTGTCAAAAATGAAATCTCGTTGGGTTATGGTATTTGCCTCCAATGAAGTGAATTTTGCTTTTTTAGTATAAAAGACATCATTTATCTTAAAGCTCAGTGTACCCTGGCCTTCCCAAAAATCTTTTGAAATATTTAAGTTCGCATATTGAAAGTCCTTTAATTCTGTAATGGCTGTTTTTTGAGTCGACTGGTATACATAATCAATATTAAACCTTAGGGTATTGTTTATGCGATAGAGCAGCCTTAGATTACCGTAAAGCACCCAATTGTCATAGTCATAGGCCATATCCTGGGTATCGGATAATTGCGAAAAGTAAGGGCTTAGTATACCATAAAGCCTTAATTTATTCGTTGGGTCATAGGTAGCTTCTATTTCTAACCCGGTGTAGTTCAGCGTCCCGTTATTGATCGGAATCCTGCGGTATATCTCAAACCCATCGGAGGTCTGGATACCGGTCTTTTCAAGGACATTAAGGATGCGATCGGTCGAATTGGAATAAAACAAGGCCGTATTTAACGATAACTTTTCGAATTCCTGATAGTGTTCCAAATAGAAATAATTGGTATAATAGGGCTGCAGATATGGGTTTCCAACCAGGATAAATCGCTCGTCTGTAAATGAATTGAAAGGATTTAATTCAGAAATGGTCGGCCTGTCAATATATTTGGTATAACCCAGCGATAAGACATTTTGCTCTTTTAGAGAATAGGTCAGCAAAGCATTAGGGAAGAAATCCTGGTAATTGTTGACATATGCATCATCTATAATTTTTTCTGTTATTGTGGTTTCAGTAATTTCTGTCCTAAGCCCTAAGGAAAAACTAAACTTTTTAACCTGTTTACTGAAATTGGCATAAATAGCATAGATATGCTCCTTGTATTCTATTTGGCTGCTAAAATCTGCAATGGGCTCATAATCCAGGGTAATCTGATTTAGATTGCTTGAGGTAAAGTCATTGCTGTAGTTCCGGAAGTTTGCTTTAAATCCGGTCTCAAAAATGTCATTATCTTTTAGGGGCAAGGTATAATCGGCCTTTACGTAGAAATTATCCACGCTTTCATCTTTTACATATTTTTGTTCAGTGAGCCCATTTCCCGGGAAAGTTTCAGTGTTGAGAATATCTGTTTGATTATCAGCAAGACTGTTGTCATATTTGATGTCGGCCGATAGTTGATGTCCTTCTTTATTGAATTTGGTAGTATATTGAAAATAGGCTTCCAAAAATCCTTCATCGGTATTGTCATCCACTTTCCTTAAGGAAGATTTGATCGGTTCATCTACAGGTTGATAGTCATTTAAAAACAATTCCGAATCGTAATTTTTATTCGAATTGCTATACAGAATTGACGAGGTAAGGGTATTCTTTTCGTCCAGGTAAAAATCACTGCCCAAATTGATTAAAAAACTATTTCGTTGACGGTAGTCAGACCTTTCCTGATCAAAATTACCCGTTGGTTTTTGGGTATCATCCAGGAAAATTTGTTGAATCTCGGTATCCTTTATCATGACCTGATGGTTAAAACTGACCGTAGAGAACATGTTGATCTTATCAGTCTTATAATTGACGAAGGTTGATAGCCCGTCGTTGTCAGGCAACCCCGCATGTGCTTCAATGGTGCCATTATAACCTTCAGTCGATCTCTTTTTTAAAATAATGTTCAGTATGGCTCCGCCACCTTCCGCATCAAATTTTGCCGATTGTGAGATAATCTCTACTTTATTGATTGTATTGGCCGGGATCAAGCTCAAAACATCAGCACTGCTTCTTTGACCGCCATAGGGTTTGCCATCTACCAATATAAGCGCCGAATTGCCCCTTATGGTAACATTTCCCTGAGGGTCAACCTTTACGGATGGCGTATTTTCCAGTACCGTAACTGCATTTCCTCCAATATTCGCGATGTCCTTCGAAGCATTATAGACCTTTTTCGTCAGGTTATGGTCAACCAGTTTGTTTCTGGCAATGAGCTCAATTTCTTCGAGGTGTTCACTATTCTGTTTTAATTCAATAGTGCCCATTTCCATGTCTTGGTGAATACGCAGTACGTGAATGATGAAAGGTTGGAATGACAATGATTCAACGATGCAATAGTATTGGCCGTCAGGAACAGAAAGCTCAAATTTCCCTTCCTTATCAGTCATGTTCCCGATAAGTTCGCCGGTATGAATATCCTGTAAGGTCACCGTTACAAACTGCAAGGGTAAGTGGGTATCGGCATCTTTTACTTGGCCGATTATATCATTTGTCTCTATAGTTTCCTGGCCTATTAAACTGAAGGAGAGGAGAAACAAGATCAGGATACTTAATAGTTTCATTACAAAAATGCGTAATCTGATAAAAGTAGTCTATTCAGTATTACTAAAAAATAGTGGTTTAGGGGTATTTTTAGTCATTTACAATTTGGCTAAAACAGATCAGATCAGCTCTTTTATTTTTTCCGGAGGCCTGCCAATAACAGCGGTATCTTGATGAACAACGATAGGTCTTTCAATAAGCTTTGGGTAACTCACCATTGCTTCGATGATTTCCTTTTCACTCAGTTCCTTGTTTTTGAACTTTTCTTTCCAGACAGCTTCGTTTTTTCTGACCAGATCGATAGCCGGAATATCAAGTTTCCTGAGTATGTCGGTCAATTCATCGAAGGAAATCGGGTTTTTTATATAGTCAATTATTTCAGGTTCCATATGCGCCTCTTGCAGGATGGCAAGTCCTTCCCTGCTTTTGCGACACCTGGGGTTATGATAGATTTTCATGTTGGTTTTGTTTGGTTGATTCAAAGGTAAAAATAATTGATTTTTTGCGGAACTTAAAAGAAGTGCTGAATTTATTTCTAAACCCCGCGGAGGGATTATTTTGTGTTGTTGAAGAAAAAAAATTGAAGGCCGCCCGGGAAGATATTTAAGGGGGTTCAACTATATTTGTCCTATGATGATAACAGATACACATACACATTTATATGCAGAACAATTTGATCAGGACCGTGATCAGGTCATTCAGCAGGCGCTGAACATGGGAATTAAAAGGTTTTTTGTACCGGCAATCGATGGAAGTTATTACGAAAAGATGTTTGCTCTTGAAAAGGCTTATCCCGAAAACGTGTTTCTTATGGCAGGTCTGCACCCCACACATGTAAAAGCTGATTATAAAAAGGAACTTGAGATCGTCAAAAAACAATTGAACAGCCACCACTTTTATGCCATTGGGGAAATAGGGATGGACCTCTATTGGGATAAGACTTTTGTTAGAGAGCAGCAGGAAGCCTTTCTTTTGCAAATTTCCTGGGCTAAAGAGAGGTCATTACCGATTGTGATACACTGCCGTGATGCATTTAATGAGATATTTGAGGTACTGGACCAAGTCAATGACGACAAGTTATTTGGTATTTTCCATTGTTTTACGGGAAATCAGGAACAAGCGAAGCAGATCGTGAATTATGGATTTAAATTAGGTATAGGGGGGGTGGTTACGTTTAAAAACGGGGGCCTCGATAAATTTCTCGGAGAAATACCTCTTGAGCATATCGTTTTAGAAACAGACGCCCCATATCTTGCCCCAGCACCTTACAGGGGCAAAAGGAATGAGTGTAGTTACCTGATCAATATTCTTGATAAACTCGTTGGTATTTATCGCGTAAACCCAGAAGAAATTGCCAGGATCACAACGCACAATTCACGTGAAATATTCGGGGTTTAAGTAAAGGGCTATGGATAAGTATGAAATTGCTTTTTTGAAAACTCCCTTAGGAACGGCTAAAATTGTGGGGAATACAGAAGGGATTGTTGAAATATCTGTTTTGGATGAAGAACATCCTACCACTGAAAATCCGGCAGAACCTTTACAATCATGCATGTTACAGCTTGAAGAGTATTTCAAGGGTCAAAGAAGGGTTTTTTCGGTGAAGCTAAACCCTTTGGGAACGGATTTTCAAAAGAGGGTCTGGGCCGAATTACTTCATATCCCTTTTGGGAAGAGAACGAGTTATATGAAACAAACTTTACGGCTGGGGGATGAAAAAGCGATAAGGGCAGTTGCGAGTGCCAATGGGAAGAACCCGATCTGGATTATGATACCCTGCCATAGGGTGGTAGGTTCCGATGGTTCCCTTACCGGATATGCGGGAGGATTATGGAGAAAGAAATGGTTGCTTGAACACGAGAGCCCATCAGGTCAAACCAGTTTGTTTTGAATGAAAAAATAAGAGAATTCCTTATATTGTTTAATGATCGTGTTGTTGCATGAAAAGATTCCTGGTCTTGCTGTTTCTTTTAACCGGCGTTTTGGCGATGGCCCAATCACGCCCAAAGGGAACAATCATCAAGAACATCCTGATCAGCAATGATACCATTCAAATAGACAGTTTGAGCATCAACCCCGGATTTTTACAAGTTCACGACCAAAGGGGAGTTGAAATAGCAAAGGAACTTTACCAGGTGGATTATGCAAGGGCCAAATTATGGTTCATCAAAAAGGAAGATGTTTTAGGAAAGAAGATTCAGGTCACATACCTGCCGTATCCGGAGTTTATGACCCGTAATTATTCGGCATTTGATCGTTCACTGATTGTTTCAGAGGCCACTGATGAATCGCGGTTGTACAGTTCACAAGCCAAGGCCGGCTTAAAAAGCAACAAACCTTTTGATGGCTTGTATACAAGTGGTTCTTTGTCAAGGGGCGTGACTATTGGAAGCAACCAGGATGCCGTGGTTAATTCTAATTTCAATTTGCAAATAGAAGGTCAGTTATCTGAAAAAGTCGGGATAAGGGCTTCTATTACCGATAACGAAATTCCATTACAATCTGGTGGTTTTACCCAGCGACTGGATGAGTTTGACCGGGTTTTTATTGAACTTTTTTCTAAAAATTGGTCATTGACAGCCGGTGATATTGACCTGATAAATTCAGAAAGTTATCTTATGCGGTTTCAGAAGAAGATCTCAGGAGTGCTGCTCAAGGGAAATATTGATCGACCCATGGGCCAAACCGATTTTTTTGCTTCAGGTGCTTTGGTAAGAGGAAAATTCCAAAGTTTTAAATTCAACGGACTTGATGGCAATCAGGGGCCCTATAAAATATTGGGAAATGATAACCAACAATTTATCATCATGATTTCGGGGAGTGAACGGGTATATGCCAATGGTGTGTTGCTTAAAAGAGGAGAGAATTTTGACTATACTATTGATTATAACACAGGAGAGATCACTTTTACAACTTTATACACGGTAAGCGCTAACCTTCGTTTTACAATTGAATACCAGCTTTCTGAACGCAATTACACCCGCTTTCTTACTTATGACGGGGTTGGTTTTCAGACAGATAAATTGAAGGTTGGGATCAAGTATTTTAATGAAACGGATGTCAAAAACAGTCCCGTGGATCAAAATCTTTCAGATGACCAAAAACAGCTCCTTGCCGATGCAGGAAATGATAAAACCAAGATGATAGCTCCTTCAGCTGTTGAAGCCATTTTTAGCGAGAACAGAGTCTTATACAGAAAAGTCATCACTGACGGAACAGAGGTGTTCGCGTATTCCAATGACCCGGATGAAACCCTGTATCAAGTCAATTTTAGCTATGTGGGCGAGAATAATGGTGATTATATGTTGGCAACAACACTCGCCTCAGGTAGGGTTTATGCCTATATTGAAGAATCAAATGGCCAAAAACAAGGGGCCTACCTTCCTGTTGTACAACTTGTGGCTCCGGAAAAACTGCAAATGATCAATGTGGAAGCAGATTATTCTCCCGGAGAAAAGACGCTTATTCGATCAGAACTGGCACTAAGTGAAAATGATCAAAATCTTTTTTCAAGTATTGATAATGACCATAATAAAGGTGTGGCGACCAAACTGGGGTGGAAACAAAAGATCCTGGATAAACAGTGGAAGCTGAGCAGTGAAATTGATTATGAATATTTTAGTGAAAATTTCAGGTCTGTGGAAAGGATCAGAAATGTTGAGTTTTCAAGGGACTGGAATATTATTTCACAAGCAATAGAAGAGCGTCAAAAACAGCAATACATTTCAGCGGGGATGCAATTCAGTAAGGATAGCCTGGGCCATCTTGAGTATCATTATGAAAACCTGGCCCTTGGGGATGCATACAAAGGAGCCCGACACAATATCTTGGCGGATCTGCATTTTGGAGACACACAAATATTTGTCAGTGCAAGCTCGATGGATAACGAAAATGGACGGCAGGATAATTCTTTTGACAGGCTCTATAGCGGGATTATCCAGCAAATTTCTAAATTATGGATTGGGGCCAAATACAATTATGAGAAGAATCTGATAAGGGATTCGGGCAACATGGAATTGGACTTCTTATCACATAAATTTTCTGAGATCGAAGGATTTGCGGGTATTGGAGATTCAACCAAAGTATTTGCCGAAATAGGCTATAATTACCGAGAAACTGATAGTGTTCAAGGTATGGGTTTAGCTGTGGTCAATAAGGCCAGGACCTATTTTTTGAAGTCTAAACTTATTCAGAATACACAAACAGACCTTGCGTTGTTTGTCAATTACAGAGAAGTAAAGAATGTCAATGTTGCCGATGAGAGTTCCTTGAATGCAAGAATGAGCTACAGGCAAAAGATTTTTGGTGATTTTATCGGGCTGCAAACCCTGTTTGAAACGCGGTCAGGAACCTTGCCCCAGCAGGAATTCAGTTATGTTGAAGTGGAACCGGGGAAGGGATTTTACGAATGGATCGACTTTAATGATAATGGGGTGCAGGAATTGGATGAATTCGTGGTGGCCAAATTTCAGGATAAAGCCATTTATGTCAGGGTGTTGTTGCCCACCATTTCATTTACTAAAACCAACCAGAACAAATGGAGTCAGTCTTTGAACCTCCAGGCTTCTGCCTGGAGAAGCAAAGAGGGTTTTAAACGCGTATTGTCTCATTTTGCCAATCAAACGTATTTTCTTATCGATGTTAAAACCAAGCGCGACAAGGGAGATTTTAATATCAATCCTTTTGTGTCTGACCGGGAGGACCTTTTGGGGCTGGATCAAAATTTCAAGAATAGCCTATTTTTCAACAGAGGCTTGCAAAGATTCAGTTTCGTCTATTCCTTTTTGAATTTCAGGAAAAAAACAATTTTTTCATTTGGAGATCAGGACGTTGTTCTTAAAACACATCAATTTCAATTTATTCATAAACTAGGTAAATTTTGGTTGATGGATCTCGGGGCAGGAATAAATTATAATTCGAGCAGTTCCGATAGCTTTGCCAACCGGAATTATGACCTCCACAATTTTAACCTAAATCCTAAAATATCTTATTTATACAATCAAAACACTCGTCTTGAGCTATTTTATAATTTTAAGGATAAGGCCAATAGTATTCTTGACATGGAAACCCTTCAAATGCATGTATTTGGTTCAAATTTTCAATATGCCAGTAAACAGAGTTTTTCTGTTAATGCGAATGCAAGCTTTTATTTTAATGAATTTGAAGGAGGCGCCAATTCTCCGGTGGCCTATCAGATGCTGGAAGGCTTACAGCCAGGAACAAATCTGACCTGGCTGTTAGGTTTACAAAAAAGGCTCACCTCTTTTCTGGATCTTAATGTGAATTATGCTGGCAGGAAATCGGAACGATCCAATACCATTCACACCGGAAACATCCAGTTGCGGGCGACTTTTTAAATCGCCCTCCAGGTGAATCACTTAAGCATACCGATCTTTGCTATTGGTTTTTTCTCAACCAGTTTGACATAGAGACCTCCTTGGTGATCATTGCGCTCAGGTCTTCTATTTTTACCCTTTTTTGCTCCATGCTGTCTCTATTCCGGATCGTTACCGTACCATCATTTTTCGTTTCATGATCTACGGTGATACAAAAAGGAGTACCGATAGCATCCTGACGACGGTACCTTCTTCCTACCGCATCTTTTTCGTCATAGGCAACGCTAAAATCAAATTTTAACTGGTCAATGATTTCTCTTGCAATTTCAGGCAATCCGTCTTTCTTTACCAAAGGAAGAATGGCAGCCTTGGTCGGTGCCAGAACAGCAGGTAATTTCAGGACCACCCTTTCTGAGCCATCTTCCAGTACTTCATCCTGAAGGGCAGATGAAAAAACAGCGAGAAACATTCTGTCAAGGCCAATTGAGGTTTCAACTACGTAAGGCACATAGTTCTTATTCATTTCATGATCAAAGAATTGTAATTTTTTTCCAGAATGCTCCTCATGAGCCTTAAGATCAAAATCTGTCCTGGAGTGTATCCCTTCAAGTTCTTTAAACCCGAATGGAAATTGAAATTCTATATCTGCTGCAGCGTTCGCGTAATGTGCCAGTTTATCATGGTCATGAAATCTGTATTTTTCTTCTCCAAGGCCAAGCGATAAGTGCCATTTCAACCTGGTTTCTTTCCAAGATTCATACCATTGGAGTTCTTCTCCCGGCCTTACAAAAAATTGCATTTCCATCTGTTCAAACTCCCTCATCCTGAAGATAAACTGTCTGGCCACGATTTCGTTCCTGAAAGCTTTTCCTGTCTGGGCAATACCAAAGGGGATCTTCATCCTGCCGGTTTTCTGAACATTGGCGAAATTGACAAAGATGCCCTGTGCGGTTTCCGGTCTTAAATAAAGATCCATAGCAGAATCAGCTGAAGCTCCTAATTTTGTGCCAAACATCAGATTGAATTGCTTTACATCTGTCCAGTTTCTGGAACCTGATAGCGGGCATGCGATTTCCAGCTCCTCAATAAGTGCTTTGACATCCTTGAGGTCTTCATTTTCCAAAGAACGAGCCATTCGACTTAACACTGCCTCTTTTTTTGAAAGATAACCAACAACTCTTGGGTTGGTTTTTACAAATTCGTTCCTGTCAAAGGCATCACCGAATCGTTTCGCAGCTTTTGCTATTTCTTTTTCCGCCTTAACGTTGAGTTTTTCCGCATAATCTTCAATCAATACATCTGCCCGATACCTTTTTTTGGAGTCCTTGTTGTCGATCAGCGGATCGTTAAAAGCATCAACGTGCCCTGATGCCTTCCAGGTGGTAGGATGCATAAAAATAGCTGCGTCAATTCCCACGATGTTTTCATTCATCTGGACCATGGACTTCCACCAGTATTCACGAATATTATTCTTTAGTTCGGCTCCGTTTTGTGCATAGTCATAAACAGCGCTTAAGCCATCATATATTTCACTGGATTGAAAAATGAATCCATACTCTTTCGCATGGGAAACAACCTTCTTAAATTTGTCTTCTTGATTTTTCACGTGTATTTTTTAAATTTTATCAGACGCATAGGATCTCCAGATGCGTAAACTGTGCTTATGATCGAATGCCGATCATAACCCTCCAACTTTTTAATCGAACAATGTGTTTGATCCGGCAAAAATAATTTAATTTATAACAAGCGCATAAAAAAAGGAAACACAATTTGCGTTTCCTTTAATTTGTAAAATGTTATGGTCAGATTACAGACATAAGAAAGAGTCGTTTAGTTCCAGATTTGCAGAACCTACTAATTTACCCTCAACAAAAACTTCGATAGGGTATACGCCAGACTCATATTTGTCACC
>JBFFLO010000028.1:0-13581 GCA_041554895.1 Lutimonas sp.
ACCAAATAGCTTGACCGAAGCAGAAAAGAAAGATGGATGGGTACTGCTTTTTGACGGTACAACGTCAGAAGGCTGGAGAGGATATAAAAAAGATCATTTTCCTTCTGCCTGGCAGGTAGTTGACGGAACCATTCATATGATCGGTTCAGGCCGGGGAGAAGCCGGAGATAAGGAAGGTGGAGACATCATATACGACAAGAAATTCCAAAACTTTACGCTGAGCCTGGAATGGAAAATCTCAGAGGGAGGTAATTCAGGGATTTTTTATTTAGGTGAAGAGGAATTGGATTTTATTTGGAAAACTGCACCTGAAATGCAGGTTTTAGACAATGAGAAACATCCTGATGCCAAATTGGGTACTGATGGTAACCGTATGGCAGGATCTTTATATGACCTGATCCCTGCAAAACCGCAAAACGCAAAGCCTGTTGGAGAATGGAATCAAGTGGAGATCACTGTTTATAAAGGAACCGTCGTGCATAAGCAAAATGGTGTTAATGTTGTGGAATATCACTTATGGACTCCTGAATGGAATGAATTGGTGGCTAATAGTAAGTTCCCAAGTTTAAATGAAAACTGGGCAGATGTAGCCTCTAAAGGATATATCGGATTGCAGGATCACGGTGATGATGTTTGGTTTAGAAACATCAAGATCAAAGAAATGTAATTTCTATTTTATACCTACAAGAAAGACAGTCATTTGGCTGTCTTTTTTTTTGCTATAATTTATTGGAACCCTGAAGATCTTCAATCTCCTGCATGGAAATATGGGCGTTGGCTCCATCTTTGCTCGCCACTAAAGATCCCATGGCACATGAAAAATCAAGTGCTTGTTGAGAAGGTACTCCCATAACAAATTGGTAGACCAGACTGGCTAAAAAGGAATCGCCGGCACCGACAGTATCTTTTACGACAACTTGATAACCAGGGTTCTCAAAAAATTCCCCGTCGGTAAAATAAATGGCACCATGGGCTCCTAAGGTGACGCAAACATGCGGGGTACGTGTAAGTTCGGATAAGTTTTTGATACGGTTTTCAACTGATTTTGATTCAATGTGAAGGAATTTACAGATCTCTTCAAGCTCTTCGTCATTAATTTTAACCATGTCTGCAATCTGCATCAGTTCATTAATCAAGTCCATTGTATAGAACGGAGCCCTCAAATTGGCATCAAAGACTTTAAATTGTGCATGTGGTAAATATTCAAACAAAGTATTCTTTGTTTTGCTGTTTCTGCAACAAAGACTGCCAAAAATGAATGCATCTGTTTTTGAAATATGTTCAATGTTAATTTGTTCTACGGAAATATGGTCCCAGGCTACTGGTTCAGAAATCGTATAAGTGGCAGTATTGCTTTGGTCAAGATGTACCTGGACATTTCCTGTTGGAAGGTCAGGATCAGACTGGATACAACTCAGGTCCATGTCTTTTAACTTGAGGTAATTCAGCAGGGAATCCCCGTCAGGATCACTTCCTATCCTGCTGATTATTTTTACTTCGGCGCCAAGGGAGTGAAGTCTTAGGCCGACATTCAAGGGAGCCCCTCCGATTACTTTTTTATCGGAAAAAACATCCCATAGCGTTTCACCAAAACAAACGATTTTAGGGATCATTATTTTAGGCGTTTTTTGGTCAGGATCTTTTCTAATTCTTCCAATGGCACGCCCTTGGTCTCAGGCATCATAAACATGACAAAAAGTAACTGAAGCACCATCATAAATGCAAATATGGCGAAAACAGTACCGGCACCGATTGTTCCGAATAAAAACGGTACCATAGATGGGATGATGGCGGCCAAAACCCAATGCGTACTTGTTCCGAAGGATTGCCCGGAAGCCCTTAGCTGATCCGGAAAAATTTCAGATATAAAGACCCATATCACGGTACCCTGACCTATGGCATGAGAGGCTATAAATACAAACAGGAAAACGGGTACCGACATTCCTTCCCATTCTAAAAAGAAAGCCATGGCAACCAGCGACAGAGAAATGATATATCCAACAGACCCGATATACATCAGTTTTTTGCGTCCTATTTTATCAATCAAGGAGATACCTATTAAAGTAAACACCATATTGGTGACACCGATGCCAATTGAGCTTAAAAGTGCCGTGCTTTCACCTAAACCAGCTTCCTGAAATATCCTGGGAGCATAGTATAAAAAGGCATTTATTCCTGATAATTGGTTAAAAAAGGCGATCAGAAATGCTAATATCAAAGGGAGCCTGTATTTTTTCATAAAGATGTTCTCCTTACTGCTATGGTGGTCTTTTTGACTTACTTCGATATCTGCCATGATCTTTTCAATATCTTGACCGGGATATAATTGTTCCAAAACTTTATGTGCTTCTTTTCCTTTTCCCTGAAGCAGCAGCCAACGGGGGCTTTTTGGAACTGTAAGCACCAAGAGCGTGTATATAAAGGCTGGTATGGCTTCAACACCCACCATCCATCTCCATGAATTCTCGCCAATATTACTGAGCAGGTAATTGGATAAAAAAGCAATAAGAATTCCCAAAACAATATTAAACTGGTAAAATCCTACCAGTCGCCCTCTGTCCTTGGCAGGTGCGATTTCTGATACATATGTCGGAGCTGCCACCGTGGAAGCACCGACGCCCAATCCACCTATAAACCTAAAGAAAGCAAAAGTGTAAGGATCATTGACCAAAGAAGAGCCCAGGGCAGATACCGTGTATAAAACGCCAATCCAGACCAGGGTGTTTTTTCTGCCAATTTTGTTGGTGGGTATACCACCAAACATAGCTCCGATGACAGTTCCCCACAGCGCCATGGCCATAACCACCGACCCGTGAAATACATCGGATGATCCCCATAAACTTTGCAATTGCTGATCTGCACCCGAAATAACAACTGTGTCAAAGCCAAAAAGAAAGCCGGCCATTGCCACAATAACAGACCATATAAGAATTTTATTCATTATTTGAATTTTAGTTTCGCAAGGCGATGAAGATAAGCTATTTACTTTAATTATGGATGGGGAAAATCGGTGTTTTTTACCCTCCCCGGACCCCGGATAACTTCCTGAACTTCTGGTTTTCTTTTATAAAAAATTGATTCTTTATCGTTGATTTCCTGTCATCTGTCGAATATATTTCAAAAAGAGGCAAATTACCTTGAATTTTGCCAAACATTAACTTCAAATAAATCGGTATTTTATTGATCTGGAATGCCTTTTTTAAAGAAATATAAAAATATGTATAAGAAATTAGAGTACAAGGAAGCAGGAAAATTTGAAGAAACAAGATTTGAAAAGATTCACAATGTTGTTTTCGACAATTCAGATATTGCATCTATAGCTGTAGCACAGGAAATTGCCGACTTGATCAGGACCAAACAGGCAGATTATAAAAAATGTGTTTTAGGTTTGGCCACTGGGTCCTCTCCAATAAAAGTCTATGAAGAATTGGTGAGAATGCATCAGGAAGAGGCACTTAGCTTTAAAAACGTGGTAACCTTTAACCTTGACGAGTACTATCCGATGAAAAAGGAGAATACGCAAAGTTACTGGTATTTTATGCATGAACATTTGTTTAACCATGTAGATATCCTACCTGAGAATATAAATATTCCTGATGGCGAGGTAAAGGCAGAAGAAATACACCAGTTCTGTATAGATTATGAATTAAAAATCAAAGAAGCAGGCGGGCTTGACTTTCAGCTATTAGGTATTGGGCGAACGGGTCATATTGGTTTTAATGAACCAGGATCACACTATAATTCAGGAACCAGAAATATTACCCTGGATCATATCACAAGAATTGATGCGGCGACAGCCTTTTTAGGGATAGAACATGTTCCCAGGGTTGCCATAACCATGGGTATCGGGACCATCAGAAAAGCGAAAAGGATTGTCTTGCTTGCCTGGGGTGTCAATAAAGCAGAGGTGGTAAAAGAAACAATCGAAGGCGAGGTAACCGCCGATGTACCAGCCACCTATCTGCAGAATCATGAAAATGTAACATTTGTCCTTGATGAAGGTGCTTCAAATGACCTTACCCGCATAAAGACACCTTGGTTGGTTAAAAATTGTATCTGGACAGAAGACTTAATGGCAAAAGCAGTGGTTTGGCTAAGCAGTAAACTTGAAAAGTCCATTTTAAAACTTACGGATAAAGATTATAATTATCACGGAATGTCAAGTTTACTCGTTGAACAAGGCTCAGCCTACCAAATGAACATCAATATGTTCAACAAGTTACAGCATACCATTACAGGATGGCCTGGTGGCAAACCAAATGCCGACGACACGAATCGACCTGAAAGAAATACCCCGGCTAAAAAGCGTGTGATCATTTTTAGTCCGCATCCTGATGACGATGTAATTTCTATGGGCGGAACATTTGACAGGTTGGTTGAACAGGGCCATGAAGTTCATGTCGCTTACCAGACTTCTGGAAACATTGCGGTATCTGATGAAGAAGCGTTAAAATTTGCAGAGGTGTCACTTGAGTTAAATGGAGACGAATCAACTGCATATGAGATCATTAAGGATCTGGACATAAAGAAAGGATATGATGTCGATACAGCTGCCGTTAGGAAATTAAAAGGTTTGATCAGAAGAAAGGAATCTGTGGCTGCTACGAGATATGTTGGGATTCCAGATAATCAGGTTCATTTCCTGGACCTGCCGTTTTATGAGACAGGCCGGGTGAAAAAGGATAAATTAGGTGATATGGATATTAAGATCATGTGTGATATCATTACAGAAATAAAACCACACCAGATTTATGCTGCAGGAGATCTCGCTGATCCTCACGGAACGCATAAAGTTTGCCTGGATGCGCTGTTCATGTCGCTGGAAAAACTCAAGAAAGAAACCTTTATGGATGACTGTTGGGTATGGCTGTACAGAGGTGCATGGCACGAATGGGATATTCATGATATAGAGATGGCTGTTCCAATGAGCCCGGATCAGGTTTTAAAGAAAAAACAAGCCATTTTCTTTCACCAGTCCCAAAAAGATGGTGTTATGTTCCAAGGGGATGATTCCAGGGAATTCTGGATGCGTGCTGAAGAGAGAAACAAAGAAACAGCTAAAAAATACCACAGCCTGGGCATGGCCGATTACGCTGCCTTTGAAGCATTTAAGAGATATCATTATTAAAATTTTATTTGAGTATTTTTTTAAACCGCCTTGGGGAGTTTGTTGAGAGCAACCTCTTACAGGCGGTTTTTTTACCCAAGTATCGTCAATCACTAATATATTCACCCTATGAACAACAAACTATTTTTGATCCTTCTTCTTGTCATGGGATCAGTCAAACTTCAGGCACAAGACGCTTCACTAGAGGGGATTCACCTGATGCCCTGGCCACAGGAAATGAAAGCAAGTACTGGTGATTATGCCATTACCGAAGATTTTAGCGTTTTTATACATGGTGAACATGACCAGGATTCAAGAATCACAAAGGCAGCTGTCCGTTTTATTCGTTACCTGACCGATAAATCGGGTGTTTTTTTCACAGATGGTTTCCCAAATGCCAAGGGTATTGACGGGTCTTCCGCGTCTTTGCATATTTATTTTGATGCGAATGCAGCAATAGAGATGGGTATTGATGAGTCATATACTTTGACCGTCACAGATAAGGGTATTGAAATACATGCCAAAACTGACGTTGCTGCCATGCATGGTTTGTCTACACTACTGCAATTGATCAAAGTAAAGGATGGGGCATATGCCTTTACGGGAGTTGAGATCCAAGATGCGCCCAGGTTCGTGTGGAGGGGCTTAATGATGGATGTGGCGAGGCATTTTATGCCTATGGAGGTTGTCAAAAGAAATTTAGACGCCATGGCCTTGGTAAAACTTAATGTATTTCATTGGCACTTGTCTGATGATCAGGGTTTCAGAGTAGAAACTAAAACATTGCCAGATTTATATAAAAAGGCCTCTGATGGCCAGTATTACACCCAGGATCAGGTAAAGGACATTGTGAAATACGCCGATGACCGAGGAATCAGGGTAGTTCCCGAATTTGATGTTCCTGGTCATGGAACAGCATTTTTGACTGCTTTTCCCGAATTGGGGAGCAAAAAAGGCATGCAATACAGCCTTGAACGGAATGCCGGAATTTTTGACCCAACCCTGGACCCGACCAAGGAGCAGACCTATGAATTTTTAGATGCATTATTTCGGGAGGTGGCCCCACTGTTCACAGATGCATACTTTCACATTGGCGGAGATGAGAACGAGGGAAAGCACTGGGATGAAAATCCTGAGATCCAACAATTCATGAAAGAAAATAAGTTAAAGGACAACCATGAGTTACAGACCTATTTTAATATCAGGCTTGAAAAGATCCTTGCCAAGTATGGAAAATCCCTTATGGGATGGGAAGAAATCATGACGCCCAATATGCCCAAATCAGCTTTAATTCATTCCTGGAGAGGGGTTAATGAGGGTATGGAGCCTGGAGAGTCATTGATCAAGGCTGTCAAAAACGGATACCAGACCATACTTTCAAATGGCTATTATATTGACCTTATGCTTTCAGCAGAAGATCATTACCTGGTAGATCCGATGCCTGATGTTGCCTTGACGGAGGCAGAGTCGAAAAGAATCCTTGGAGGCGAAGCGACCATGTGGGCAGAATTGGTAACGCCCCTTACCATAGATTCGCGTATTTGGCCAAGAACTGCGGCAATCGCTGAAAGGTTTTGGTCGAAGAGGGAAGTTCGCGATGTGGACCATATGTTTGAAAGATTATCTGCAATGAACCAGTTTTTGGAGCTTACAGGCATTCAGCATTTAAAAAGCCAGGAATATCTGCTGAGGAACATTTCAAATTATCAGGACACGCATGCCTTAAGGCAACTGACCACCATCAGTGAACCCTTTAAAATTTATTCAAGAAATGCAGGTGGTACCCAGTACAAGAGCTATGCTCCTTTCACCTTGTTTGCCGACGCCTGTACTGCTGATGCAAAAGCTGTCAGGAGTTTTGGAAAACTGGTAGCTGCTTATGTTGACCGATCAGACCAATCAGCTAAAAAAGAACTGGCGACATACTTTAAAACATGGGGAAGTATTGCTGATCAGTTAAGGGCCATTGAACCTCATGCTCCTTTAGTTTCAAGAATAATACCTTATGCTGACAGGGTAGGAGAGATCGCCTCGTTAGCAGCAAAAGCCCTTGAAAATCAAAGTATTTCTGAGGAGGAATTGCAACACTTGAAGAATTTGGTTGCCAAAAAAGAAGATCCTGCCGTTAATCTTGACGTAGAACTGGCAGTAGCCAAGGATATCATAAGATTAGCCGAGTATTTAACCAAAAAATAATATGAATCAGTTTACAATGAGAGTTTTTAGAACCATTTACATGTTGAGTTTGTCGTTATTGTTTATTGCCTGTGAAAAAGGGGATGTCAGTACGGATTTTACACAAGAGCATCTTTTTACACCAGGCATAGAGGGCCCAGCGGTTGATGGTGATTACAACTTATATGCTGTTAATTTCGAAAAGGAAGGTACCATTGGTATTGTTGACAGCACAGGCACGGCATCACTTTTTTTAAACCTTCCCAATGGCAGTGTCGGCAATGGAATAAGGTTCGATAAAGCAGGTAATATGTTTATTGCCGATTATGTTAATCACAATATTTTGATGGTCCCAAAAGGATCTAAAGAAGTTAGCGTTTTTGCACATCACCCGGAACTGAACCAGCCAAACGACCTGGCCATGGCACCCAATGGTACGCTCTATGCCAGCGACCCTAACTGGAAAGAAAGCAAAGGGAAACTCTGGAAAGTCACGGCAGAAGGTTTTGAATTGATGGAAGCAGAGATGGGCACTACCAACGGGATAGAAGTGTCACCCGACGGAAAGTTATTATATGTCAACGAGTCTGTTCAAAGAAATATCTGGGTGTATGATATAGACGAAAACGGTGACCTGTATCAAAAAAGGAAATTCTTTACATTTGACGATTTCGGAATGGATGGCATGCGCTGCGACAATCAGGGGAACCTTTATGTTTGTCGTTATGATGCAGGAAAGGTCGTGGTCATCAGCCCGGCAGGAAAGATCATCAGGGAAATTAAATTAAAAGGGAAAAAACCGACCAACATAGCTTTTGGAGGAAAGGACTGGAAGCAGTGTTTTGTGACTTTGCAAGACCGGGGCTGTTTTGAAACCTTTATGGCTGCTCATCCGGGAAGAGATCATTAACAGTCAGATTAGTTCTCTGGCCCTCAAAACCTTATTTCTGTGGGCCGCTTACGTAAAATAGAACTTTCGCAATCGATTTCGTTTAAAAGTGCACATTCATATGAGAATGCGCTTTTTTATTATTATTTTTGTATGTTTTTAAAAAGAATATGAAGAAATTTATTAGAAAAGTTGCTGTCATGACCTCGGGGGGTGATTCTCCCGGAATGAATGCCGCTATCAGATCTGTTGTTCGTTCCTGTGCTTATTACAAACTGGAATGTGTCGGGATATATAGAGGATACCAGGGAATGATAGAAAGTGACATTGTACCCATGTCTGCACGAGACGTGCATCATATCATCCAAAAAGGAGGAACTGTATTAAAATCTGCCAGATCTAAAGAATTCAGGACCATTGAAGGCCGGAAAAAAGCCTATGAAAGCCTGAAGGAACACAAGGTTGATGCCTTGGTGGTAATCGGTGGAGATGGATCTTTTACAGGGGGAATGATCTTTAGCCAGGAATTCAATTTTCCGGTTATTGGAATCCCAGGTACGATTGACAATGATATTTTTGGAACAGACTATACCCTTGGTTACGATACGGCGCTAAATACGGCGATGGAGGTTATTGATAAGATCAGGGATACCGCCAGTTCACATAACCGTTTGTTTTTTGTTGAAGTAATGGGACGTGATTCAGGTTTTATTGCTTTGAATACCGGAATAGGGGCAGGAGCTGAAGAGATCCTTATTCCTGAAGAGAACATGGGCCTGGAAAGATTGTTGGAATCATTGGAAAAAAGCCGTCGTTCGGGAAAATCATCCAGTCTTGTAGTGGTGGCCGAAGGTGATAAAACAGGGGCGAATGTCTTTGAGCTGGCTGATTACGTTGAAAAGAATTTACCTCAATACGATGTACGTGTTTCTGTTTTGGGGCATATGCAACGAGGGGGGTCGCCTAGTTGTTTCGACCGGGTCCTTGCCAGTAGGATGGGGGTAAAAGCCATAGAACTTTTATTGGATAGCCAGTCCAACAAAATGGTTGGGGTTCAAAATAATGAGATGGTTGCAGTGGATCTGGAGAATGCCGTTAAAGAGCATCACAAGATCAGCAAAGAAATATTAAGAATATCTGATATTATGTCAGTATAAATAAATTTAATTTTAAAATAATTACGAAATGATTAAAATCGGAATTAATGGTTTTGGAAGAATCGGAAGACTAGCTTTCAGAATCGCTACCCAGAGAGAAAATGTACAAGTTGTTGGTATCAATGATCTTCTAGACGTTGATTATTTAGCCTATATGTTAAAGTATGATTCCGTACACGGACGATTTGACGGAACTGTTGAGGTAAAAGACGGTAAACTGATTGTTAATGGAAATGAAGTAAGAATTAGTGCTGAACGCAACCCGGAAGATCTGAAATGGGATGAGATTGGTGCTGAATACGTAATTGAGGCCACAGGATTGTTTACGACAAAGGATAAAGCTGCCATGCATTTAAAAGCAGGAGCTAAAAAGGTAATTATCTCTGCTCCATCTGCTGATGCGCCTATGTTCGTAATGGGGGTAAATCACAAAGAGCTTACTGCTGAAGAAAATATCTTCTCAAACGCATCATGTACCACTAACTGTTTGGCTCCGATAGCCAAGGTGCTTCATGACAATTTTGAGATCACAGATGGTTTAATGACCACTATCCACGCAACAACTGCAACTCAAAAGACAGTTGACGGTCCTTCTTTGAAAGACTGGAGAGGTGGTAGAGCAGCGATCCACAATATTATTCCATCCTCTACAGGAGCGGCTAAAGCTGTTGGTAAAGTGATTCCTTCTCTTAATGGAAAACTGACCGGTATGGCCTTTAGAGTACCTACTATGGATGTGTCTGTAGTGGATCTTACGGTGAACTTAGGTAAAAGTGTTACTTATGAGGAAGTTTGTAAGGCAATGAAAGACGCTTCTGAAGGTGAATTGAAAGGCGTGTTGGGATATACCGAAGAATTGGTAGTGTCTCAGGATTTTGTCGGGGAAACACGTACTTCTGTTTTTGACGCCAAGGCAGGTATTGCCTTAACCGATACATTTGTAAAAGTAGTATCATGGTATGACAATGAATATGGATATTCTACAAAAATTGTAGATCTTCTTGAATACTCTGCTTCTTTATAAGCAAGCATACATTATATAAAAAAAGCTGTCTCTTGAGACAGCTTTTTTTTTAGGATGAAACAGTTTAAAAGCACCTGTTATTTGGAATGAATTAACTTTCCTTACAATTGTTATCATTTTTGTAAAATGTTTTCATAAATTTACCTTAGTTAAAATTTGATCCCTTATTTTACTTTATAAGTAGCTGAAATTCAGTATCAATAAAAGTGAATTTCAAGGATCATTATGTTCATTCATTTCTAAAAATTTCTTTTTATGGCTCATACAAAAAAAACAAAAGGCATCATTGCTATTCTGACCGGTGGAGGTGACGTACCTGGTCTTAACCCTGCTATTCGTGCAATTACCATCCGTGCAAACCGTGAAGGTTATAAAGTGATTGGCTTGCGACGCGGGTGGGCCGGAATTACCGAACTGAGGCGGGATAAAAAAGCAGACAACAGTAAAAGCTTTATGATTTTGACGAATGATATCGTCAATAAGGCGGGTAGAACCGGTGGTACCTTTTTGCATTCTTCCAGAACCAAACCCAGTAAAATGCCGAAAGCACATGTTCCTGAGCATTTACAGGATTCTTATCAGGAAGAATTCAATGACCTTACACCAGAGATCATAAAGAATTTGGAATGGCTCGGTGTAGATTACCTGATCCCGATAGGCGGGGATGACACCCTTAGTTATGGTGTACGTTTATATAAAGAAGGTGTTAAAGTAGTGGCCATACCTAAGACGATGGACAATGACGTTCCGGGAACGGATTATTGCATAGGATTTAGTACCTGTGTCACCAGGACCATATCCATGACCAATAACCTGAGGACTTCAGCAGGTTCTCATGAGAGAATACTTGTGATGGAAGTCTTTGGACGATACGCCGGTTTTACGGCAATGTTGCCTGCAATGGCGGGAGCAGCAAACCGTTGTGTGATCCCCGAATACCAATTTGATATCAAACACCTTACCGAGCTTTTGGTACAAGACAGAAACAATAACCCAAGTAAATATTCTGTGGTCCTTGTTTCTGAAGGCGCCATGTATAAAGGAGGCGAAATGATGTTCCAAAACTCCGAAAAAGATATGTTTGGACATGCCAAATTAGGTGGGATTGGTGACGTGATCTCTTCTGAAATCAAAAGTCATTCTGCCGGGTTTAACCATGGGAAGACGATAAATGTTATCAATCAAAAACTTGGTTACCTGGTAAGAGGCGGTGATCCTGATGCCGTTGATTCTATTGTTCCTATGGCCTATGGCAATCTTGCGCTGGACCTGATTATTGGTGGATTCCATGGCAGATTGGTCGTGCTTAAAAATGGCCGATACGATGATGTGCCTTTGGATGTTGTGACCAACTCGAAAAAGATCGTCAACATTGAAAAGTATTATAACATTAAAAGGTTAAGACCTCATTATAACCGTTTTGAAATGAAGCCTATGTTCCTTATGGCCGCTGATAGCTAGTGAGCATCGGTCAAAGGCGAAAATCATTTAATTGAATATGAGAAATTGCGAGGGCCTCGGAGGTGAAAGACTCACTTCCGAGGCCCTCACTTCTCATCACCTCACTTCTCATCACCTCACTTCCGATCACCTCAGGATATAAATTAAATCGAAACGAAACTGTTTCAATGTCTCATTATTATCTATATTTGATTTGATGAGCCAGGTCAAGATCATAGAATGCCCAAGAGATGCTATGCAAGGGATTAAAAGCCATTTTATCCCTACTAAGGATAAGGCTAGGTATATCAATTCGTTGCTAAAAGTAGGTTTTGATACTATTGATTTTGGTAGTTTTGTCTCACCTAAGGCGATCCCGCAGATGCGTGATACGGCAGAAGTGCTCTCAATGCTCGATCTGCAGGCAACATCTTCAAAATTACTGGCTATTGTGGCCAATGTACGGGGAGCGGCTGAGGCTTGCCAATTTGAAGAAATTGACTATTTGGGTTTTCCTTTTTCGATTTCGGAGAATTTTCAGATGAGGAATACGGGTAAGACCATAGCACAATCATTGCTGGCCCTTGAAGAGATCATGAATCTTGCGATCAAAAACAACAAAGAAGTTGTTGCCTATTTATCGATGGGGTTTGGAAATCCTTACGGAGATCCATGGGATGTAGAAATTGTCGGCCAATGGACCGATGCCCTGGCCAGGCTAGGCGTCAGGATATTGTCACTTTCCGACACCATAGGAGTGGCGGATGGCAAGACGATTAGCTATTTGTTCAAACACCTGATCCCCATGTATCCCAGGATCGAATTTGGTGCGCATTTACATACGCATCCTGATCACTGGCACGAAAAAGTTGAGGCAGCTTACAGGGCCGGTTGTTTTCGTTTTGACGGGGCTATAAAAGGTTTTGGCGGATGCCCGATGGCGAAGGATGAACTTACCGGGAACATGCCTACTGAAAAATTACTCTCTTATTTTACAACAGAAAAAGTTGCGACAGGCATCAATCCGTTGAGATTTGAAGTGGCCTATAATGAGACCATGAAAGTACTGGGTTAAATATTTTAGGAAGTCATATCCAAGGGTAAATTAAAAATCAACCAACTTCATCAAAGGCACCGACTGCAGCCCCGATAATGCCAGCTTCATTTTTATTCTGAGCAGGAATCATCTTTGCCCTGATATGGATCTGATCCTTGAATCTATCCAGCTTTTTACTGGCTCCGCCACCAATGATAAACAGATCAGGAGAAAGTATCAATTCTATGTGCTGGAAATATTTATTGAGTCTTTTGCCCCATTTGGCATAACTTAGGTCTTCTTTTTTCCTGATAGAATCTGCAGCATATTTTTCAAATGCTTCTCCTTTATAGCTTACATGGCCGAGTTCTGAATTAGGGATCAAAACACCGTTAAAAAACAATCCAGATCCAATTCCCGTTCCCAGGGTAATAATGGCTACCAGGCCGTCCTTTCCTTTTCCGGCACCAAAGTGCATTTCTGCTTCAGCCGCGGCATCAGCATCGTTTATCACAGTAAATTCAAGACCTGTGACACTTTTAAAAAGTTCATCAGCCTGCACACCCTTCCAATCCGGGTGAAGATTACCTCCGCTAAGGCATTTGCCATGAAAAAGAGGCGTGGGAAAACCTGCACCAACCTCTCCCTTCCAGTTAAAATGATCAACAATCTGATGTACGGTTTTTGCCACTTCCATAGGCAGGGCCGGCCGGGGAGTGGGGAGCCTGAACTTTTCAGTGATCATTTCACCTG
>JBFFLO010000029.1:0-13476 GCA_041554895.1 Lutimonas sp.
AATAGTATTAAATATGTTCAAGAAAATGAAAATTTACTCAAAGATAATAAGGTTCTGGTCAATGGAGAGAAGAATAAGGATCCGGAGATAAACAATTATCTTTCCCAAAAGCCTAATCGAAGGTTTTTAGGAAAGCCTTTTGCCCTTTATTTTTACAATTTTGGAAATGAGGATTTTGAAATGACTTTTGAAGAATGGATCGAAAACCATCCTAAAAAATACCACAGGTATGAAAGCTTTTTTTCGAAAAAGCAAACATTTGTTATTTATAAGAACAAGAGAGCGGTTAATAAGTGGTTTTTAAATAAAGGGGAGGGCCCCGTTATTTATGATGAGTTGAAAGCTACAAGATCTGCAAACACCTTAAAGGATTATTTTGTTTCGAAGGGCTTTTTTGAAGCTACAGTGAATTTTGATACCCTGAAGGTTGGAGACAAGGAGCTTGAAGTAACCTATGATATCAGGCCAAATACCCAGTATTTAATTGATTCTGTTACAACGGAGATAGAATCACCAGTCTTGGATTCCATTTATATGGCCCATAAAGAAAAGTCTATTTTAAAACAGGGAAAACCATTTGTTTTTGAAGAATTTGAACAAGAAGAATCCAGACTTGTCAATTTATTTAGAAATTCAGGAATTTATCATTTTACGAATTACAGCATGGGTTTTTGGACAGACTCTATAAAAGGATCTTATATGAAGGATGTCTTGTTGAAAATTCCCGACAGATTGGTAAGCCGGAATGATTCTGTAATTAAGGAGCCTTATAAGGCACAGATTGTCAAGAGGATAAATATATATACAGATTTCGACATAGCTAATCAGAATCGCAAGGTTAAAGATTCTGCAAGTTATCAGGGCTATAATTTTTACAGTTTTGAGAAAATGAAGTTTAAACCAAAGTACTTGGTGAATTCATTGTTTATAACTCCGGAAGGGTTATACAAGGATTCTGAAAAATTTCAAACCCAAAATTATATCCGAAATCTGCGAACTTTTAGCTCATCCATAGATGTTTCTTATACTGAAAATGAAGATGAAACACTTACTTCTGATGTATATCTTACGCCTTTAAAAAAATATGGACTTACCGTTGATCTTGATGCCACGACTTCAAATATCAAACCTTTTGGGGTCCTAGGAAAATTTTCATTTTTGGGACGAAATATGTTTAAAGGGTCAGAAATCCTGGAATTGTCTTTGCAAGGATCCTTGTTCAATTTGGCGAATGACCCTTCCAACAGCAATAATTTTTTTAACGGCTGGGAAATACTTTCAAGCGCTTCCTTGCGATTCCCGAGAATATTGTTCCCGGTGAATACTTCCAAGCTCATTCCAAAATATATGGCTCCCACGACGAACTTTGATGCTAATTTAAGTTTTCAAAAAAACGTAGGCCTCGACAGGCAAACCACGACAGCAGGGATGGCATACGATTGGAAAAGCTCGAAAAAAGTAGCGCATAGAATTGATCTATTAAATTTGCAGTATATAAAAAATCAAAATGTTGACAACTACTTTTTCATTTATAAATCTGAATATGAAAAATTGGCTGATGCTCAGGAGTCTATAGGTGGTAATGGTCTTCCACCTAATCAGCCGGAGAACTACAAAGAAATTTTGTTCGAAATGCGGAAATTTCTTGAAAACCCGCAAAACGCTGAGAATTATCCCGAGGAATACGACTCTGTTTCGGATGTTGATGAAAGACATAACATTCTCATTGAAAATTCATTTGTTCCGGTGATTTCCTATTCCTTTGCTTTTAATACCCGGGAAAATATAAATGACAATAATTTTTCTTATTTTACAGCAAGGGTTATTTCTGCAGGGGCTTTTTCAAATTGGATATTTACAAATAAAAATGAGGATGATCAAACAACATTGAGAGATGTTCCCATTGCACAGTATTTTAAAGCCGAACTTGAATACAAAAAGTATTGGGAGCTCAGAGATCGCAATATTTTTGTTTTCAGAACTTTTATTGGAACTGCCATACCCTATGGAAATTCTTCAAACGTTCCTTTTAGCCGAAGTTATTTTGCTGGAGGAAGCAATGATATAAGGGCCTGGAGAACCTTTGACCTGGGTCCGGGAGGAGAGCTCAATAATTTAGAATTTAAGGTAGCTACGTTTAAACTGGTAGGGAATATTGAATACAGGTTTAAGCTGACCAATAAGATAAATAGCGCATTATTTATTGATGCAGGAAATATTTGGGATATCACCAATTCAAATTTAGTAACAGAAGAAGGGAAACTGACAAGTTTAAGTTCTTTAAAATATACCGCCGTGGGTTCAGGTTTTGGCTTGAGGTATGATTTCGGATTTTTGGTCTTCAGGTTTGACATTGGTTTTAAAACTTATGAACCTTATTTGTTATCGAACAACAAATGGTTTGTCAATTATAATTTTGGAAGTGCCGTCTATAATATTGGAATAAATTATCCTTTCTAATGATTTGAATTTCGTACTTTTGTCAATTAGTTATTTACAATAAAACCAAATAAAATGTCACAAAAAATCAAATCAGGAGTAGCTACCGGCGATACGGTACAAGAGATCTTCAAATTAGCTAAAGAGAAGAGTTTTGCATTACCGGCTGCCAATGTTATCAGTTCTAGTACCATAAATGCTGTCATAGAAGCAGCCAAAGAGTTGAATGCGCCAGTTATCGTTCAATTTTCAAATGGAGGAGCTCATTTCAATGCAGGAAAGGGTCTGAGTAACGAAGGTCAAAAGGCTGCTATTGCAGGTGGTATAGCAGGTGCGAAACATGTTCATGTTATGGCAGAAGCCTATGACGTACCCGTTATTTTACACACAGATCACTGTGCTAAAAAATTACTTCCTTGGATTGATGGATTGCTTGATGCAGGGGAAGCTCATTTTAAAGAAAACGGCGTTCCTCTATTTAGTTCTCACATGATTGACCTTTCTGAAGAACCTATCGAAGAAAACATAGAGATCTGTAAAGGTTATTTGAAACGTATGGATAAAATGGGGATGACCCTTGAAATTGAATTAGGTATTACCGGAGGTGAGGAAGACGGTGTTGACAATACTGATGTTGACGTTTCGAAATTGTATACCCAACCTGAAGAAGTAGCTTATGCATATGAAGAATTGTTGAAAGTAAGCCCTCGTTTTACTATCGCAGCTTCATTTGGGAACGTTCATGGTGTTTACAAACCAGGAAACGTAAAACTTACTCCAAAAATTCTTGATAATTCTCAAAAGTATATTGAAAAGAAATATAATACAGGAAAGAATCCTGTTGATTTTGTTTTTCACGGTGGGTCAGGATCTTCCCTGGAAGAGATTAGAGAGGCTATTGGCTACGGTGTCATCAAAATGAATATTGACACAGATCTTCAGTATGCATACATGGCAGGTGTAAGAGATTACATGGATGAAAAGAAGGATTATCTCCAAGGACAAATTGGTAACCCTGACGGTTCCGATTCTCCCAATAAAAAATATTATGACCCAAGGGTTTGGGTGAGAAAAGGAGAAGAGACTTTTAAGGCAAGAATTAAACAGGCTTTTGAAGATCTTAACAATATAGATACGCTTTAATCATATAAGCTTCAAAACGGAGTGTCTTCTAAGGAGATGCTCCGTTTTTTTCTAATTTGCCAGTTTAACTTAATTTTTATAATCTTTGCCTGTTAAAAATGGCAACGTAAAATAGACATCTATGAGTTCTTGGTTTAAAAGAAAGGATAAGGGGATAATAACTCCAACGGACGAAAAAAAAGACACGCCCAAAGGCCTCTGGTATAAAACACCAAGTGGTAAGATCATTGACTCTGATGATTTAAAGGCACATTTATACGTTAGCCCGGAAGACGGTTATCATGTAAGAATTGGCAGTGCTGAATATTTTGAAATAATGTTTGACAACAATAAGTTCAAAGAGCTTGACGCAAAGCTATCTTCCAAGGATCCGTTGCATTTTGAAGACACTAAAAAGTATACAGATAGAATCAAGGAAGCCCAGAAAAAAACCAATTTACATGATGCGGTACGAACAGCAGTAGGTAAGTCTTTGGGTAAAGATTTGGTGATAGCGGCAATGGACTTTAGTTTTATCGGAGGGTCTATGGGTAGCGTTGTTGGTGAAAAAATAGCAAGAGCAATTGATTATGCCATAAAAAAGAAAGTCCCCTTTTTAATGATTTCCAAATCAGGAGGAGCCCGCATGCAGGAAGCATCTTTATCATTGATGCAATTGGTAAAAACCTCAGCAAAACTTGCCCAGCTTGCAGATGCAGGAATTCCTTATATTTCATTATGTACAGATCCTACAACCGGAGGCACAACTGCTTCTTATGCGATGCTTGGTGACATCAATATTGCAGAGCCCAATGCGTTGATCGCCTTTGCAGGTCCCAGGGTTGTAAAAGATACAACAGGCAAAGACCTGCCTGAAGGGTTCCAAAGATCAGAATTTTTGTTGGAACACGGTTTTCTGGATAAGATCGTTAAAAGGAAGCATTTAAAAGAGCAAGTAAACCTGTATATTGATTTGATTCAAAACAATCCTATCAGAACCTAAAACAAGATCATTTACAAAAATGGCCCTTTTCCAAAAAAAGGGGGGATTTTAAAACAAGGTCTTCTTGCAGGATCCAATATATTTAGGTACCTCGGATAATTTATTGCCAATCAAAATAATAATGTTACCTTTGCGGCCTATTTTAAAGAATAGTACATAAAAATTATTAATTTAAACTTTAATGTTAGCATGTATTTAACTACAGAAAAAAAGAAAGAGATTTTCGAAAAACATGGAAAATCTGCAACAGACACTGGTTCTTCAGAAGGACAAATTGCTTTATTTACGTATCGAATTAACCATTTAACAGAGCACTTAAAGAAAAATCGTCACGATTTTAATACGCAACGGTCTTTGGTGAAATTGGTAGGTAAACGTAGAAATCTTTTAAACTATTTGACCAAGACGGATATCACAAGATACCGTGCGATCGTAAAAGAACTAGGTTTAAGAAAATAAAAATAGAGAGAGGCATTATGCCTCTCTTTTTTTATAAGTTTTTATATTCAGTTAGGATTTAGAATAAAAGTTATTTAATTTCGTTTCCAAACCTGAAACCCATTCTTTGAGATAAAGAAATGGAAAACTAAAGTAATTCATTGGCAAACTATGGTCCCCTTGATGGAGACCTGACAACACAACTACAAGTTTAACCATGAATTAATACATTTACTTGATAGAAGTAAATTCTAAAGAACAATTATGAAACCAAAAGTTTTTAAGGAGGTCATAGACCTCGGTGATGGGAGAGAGATTTCCATCGAAACCGGAAAGTTGGCAAAACAGGCACACGGTTCGGTAGTAGTACAAATGGGTAAAGCAATGTTGCTTTGTACGGTAGTTTCAAACTATGATGCAAGCCCGGTTGACTTTTTACCTTTAACAGTCGATTATAGAGAAAAATTTGCAGCTGCAGGAAGATATCCAGGTGGTTTTTTCAAAAGAGAAGCAAGACCAAGTGATGGTGAGGTGTTGACAATGCGTCTAGTAGACAGGGTTTTGCGTCCGTTATTTCCAAAGGATTATCATGCAGAGACTCAGGTTATGATTCAATTAATGTCTCATGACGATGAAGTAATGCCCGAAGCATTGGCCGGATTAGCCGCCTCTGCTGCCATTCAATTAAGTGATTTTCCATTTGAATGTGCCATTTCTGAAGCAAGAGTTGGTAGAGTCAATGGCGAGTTTGTGATTAACCCAAGCCGTTCACAATTAGCAGAATCTGATATCGATATGATGATAGGTGCTTCTGCCGATTCAGTAATGATGGTGGAAGGAGAAATGCATGAGATTTCTGAAGAAGAAATGGCAGATGCCATTAAATTTGCTCACGAATCCATCAAAGTTCAGATAGCAGCCCAGTTGCGTTTGGCAGAGGCTTTTGGCAAAAAAGAAACTCGTGAATACGATACTGCTGAGGAAAATGAAGAACTGGCAAAAAGAATTCATGATGCTGTTTACGACAAGTGTTATGCAATAGCTAAAAAAGGAACATCAAAAGTTGAGCGTACCACTCAGTTTAGCGAGGTAAAGGAAGAATTAAAAGCTTCGTTTACAGAAGAAGAAATGGAAGAATTTGGTCACCTGGTGGGCGGATATTTCAATAAAGCCCAGAAAGAAGCAGTTAGAGAATTAACTTTAGCTGAAGGATTGCGTTTAGATGGTCGTAAGACTGACGAAATCAGGCCTATTTGGAGTGAAGTGGATTATTTACCTTCAACTCACGGTTCATCAATCTTTACACGTGGGGAAACTCAAGCACTGGCAACAGTTACTTTAGGGACTTCCAGAGATGCCAATAAAATAGACATGCCATCGTTTGAAGGAGAAGAAAATTTCTATTTACATTATAACTTTCCTCCTTTTTGTACTGGTGAAGCAAGGCCTCTAAGAGGAACTTCTCGTAGAGAGGTGGGTCATGGTAATTTGGCCCAACGCGGTCTAAAAGGAATGATTCCTGCAGATTGTCCTTATACGGTGAGAATTGTATCTGAAGTGTTGGAATCTAACGGTTCTTCTTCTATGGCAACTGTTTGTGCGGGTACAATGGCCTTAATGGATGCCGGGGTTCAAATGATAAGACCAGTTTCTGGTATTGCAATGGGCCTTATTTCTGATGGAGAGCGTTATGCTGTATTGTCTGATATTTTAGGTGATGAAGATCATTTAGGAGATATGGACTTTAAGGTTACCGGAACTTCAGAAGGAATTACAGCTTGTCAGATGGACATTAAAATCAAGGGTTTATCTTATGAAATCTTAGTAGATGCACTAAAGCAAGCACGTGAAGGCCGTATGCATATTTTGGATAAAATCGCTGAAACGATTACTGAACCAAATGTAGATGTGAAACCTCACTCTCCGAAAATGGTGACAAGAACTATTCCAAATGAGTTTATTGGAGCATTAATTGGACCTGGAGGAAAAGTGATTCAAGAACTTCAAAAAGAAACGGGATGTACCATTGTTATCAATGAAGACCCTGTGACTGAAGAAGGAATTGTTGAAATTTTAGGTACAGGACAAGAAGGAATTGACGCTGTATTGGCAAAAATAGATTCTTTGCTGTTCAAACCTGAAAAAGGAAGCGTGTATGAAGTTAAGGTGATTAAAATGTTAGACTTTGGTGCTGTAGTAGAATATACAGATGCTCCGGGGAACGAAGTGCTGTTACACGTAAGTGAATTGGCATGGGAACGTACAGATAAAGTAAGTGATGTCGTAAACTTAGGAGATGTATTTGACGTTAAATATTTTGGTGTAGACCCAAGAACACGTAAAGAAAAAGTATCTCGAAAGGCTCTTTTACCTAAGCCTGAAGGCTTTGTTGAAAGACCTCCAAGAGAGAGAAATGATAGAGGTGGACGCGATAACAGAGGAGGAAGTCGTGATCATCGCAGAGACGATAGAAAGAGAGACTAAAGAGACTCTTCATAGGATTTATAAAACCTCAAAATTAAGTTTTTGGGGTTTTTTTTTTGATGTTTTGTAACATTTAATGTATTTCGTACGTATAAGATAATAGACGACAGAACTTTTTAATATAAAAACTCCAACTTTTTAATGAGACAACTAAAAATAACTAAGCAGGTTACGAATAGGGAAACTGCTTCTTTGGACAAGTATTTGCAAGAAATAGGGAAGGTTGATTTAATTACAGCCGACATGGAAGTAGAACTTGCTCAAAGAATTAAGGCAGGTGATCAGATCGCTTTGGAAAAATTGACCAAAGCAAACTTAAGATTCGTGGTTTCTGTGGCAAAACAATATCAAAATCAAGGATTGACTTTACCTGATCTAATCAATGAAGGTAATTTAGGATTGATCAAGGCGGCCAAAAGATTTGATGAAACAAGAGGTTTTAAGTTTATATCCTATGCCGTATGGTGGATTAGACAATCTATCTTACAAGCTTTGGCTGAACAGTCAAGAATTGTGCGATTACCGTTAAATAAAATTGGTTCGATCAATAAGATCAATAAGACTTTCGCAAGATTGGAACAGGAAAATGAAAGGCCCCCTTCTGCAGAGGAAATCGCAAAGGAACTGGACATGACCGTTAGCGACGTAAAGGAATCCATGAAGAATTCTGGCCGTCACGTATCAATGGATGCTCCTTTAATTGAAGGAGAAGACTCTAATCTTTATGATGTTTTGAATTCAGGAGAGTCACCAAATCCCGACAAGAGTTTATTACATGAATCATTAAAAGTGGAGATCTTAAGGGCTTTGGAAACATTGACACCCAGAGAGGCTGATGTTGTAAAACTTTACTTTGGTTTAGGAGATGCACATCCAATGACACTTGAAGAAATTGGAGAAACCTTTGACCTTACCCGTGAGAGAGTAAGACAAATAAAGGAAAAGGCCATTAGAAGATTGAAGCACACTTCAAGAAGCAAGATATTGAGAACATATCTTGGTTAGACAATAAAACAAATAGATTTTTAAAAAGCCTGTGATTATTCGCAGGCTTTTTATTTTTTGTGTTAGTTTTGTAAAAAACATATTCATGTCACACATTATAGCACCTTCTATCCTGGCAGCTGATTTTGCCAATCTACAAAGAGATATTGAAATGGTAAATCAAAGTGAGGCCGACTGGTTTCATATAGATGTTATGGACGGAGTTTTCGTGCCGAATATCTCTTATGGGATGCCTGTGATCTCAGCTATCAAAAAGCATGCAACAAAAACCATGGATGTACATTTGATGATTGTGGAACCAGACCGGTTTATTAGTGATTTTAAAAGGGTGGGTGCGGATATATTAACGGTGCATTATGAAGCTTGTAAACATTTGCACCGCACAGTTCAGGCAATAAAACAAGAGGGGATGCAGGCCGGTGTGTCTTTAAACCCTCATACTCCTGTGGCTGTTTTAGAAGATATTATAAAAGACCTTGACCTGGTTTTGATTATGAGCGTAAACCCGGGGTTTGGAGGTCAAAGTTTTATAGAAAACACCTACAAAAAGATAAGTCAGCTTAAAGGACTGATCGAGAAGTCAGGATCAAATGCAATTATTGAAATTGATGGCGGCGTTAATGATAAAAATGCAGAAAAATTAGTAGCAACAGGAGCCAATGCATTGGTAGCGGGAAGCTTTGTGTTTAGAAGTCAAGATCCTAAACAAACGATTAGGGACCTTAAATACCTGAAGTATTAATTAAATATCTTCTTGTAGGTCCTTTATGTTCAGTTGCAGACTGGTTGTCCCGTTCCAATGGTTTTCTTCAATGGTAAAGGCAGCCTTAAAAGAATTTCCATTTCGTATCAGTTCATGTTTGTGGCCAAGACCAAAACCGATTGCGTTATAGGTTTTTTGATCGGCACCGCTGATAATATTTAATTTGAGATGGTCTTCATTTTCACCAATTCTGCGCCCATATCCATTGTCTCTTAATCCGCTACAGATAAAAACCGGTTTCATATTTTGTGGTCCGAAGGGCCCAAATTGTTTTAAAATTCTATAGAATTTAGCGTTGATATCGGAAAGGAATATTTCAGCGTCAATTTGTATTTGTCGCTCCATTGATTCTTTAGGGATGGTTTCCCTGACCACGGTCTCAAACCTTTCTTTGAACTTAGGATAGTTCTTGGGGTCCAGCGTAAGACCAGCGGCATATTTATGGCCTCCAAATTGCTCAATAAGGTCACTGCACTGATGCAAGGCATTGTACACATCAAAGCCTTTTACAGAGCGGGCCGAAGCCGCAAGTTTGTCTCCGCTGCTGGTAAATACCAGGGTAGGCCTGTAATAGTGTTCAATAAGTCTTGACGCTACGATTCCTATGACTCCTTTGTGCCACGAATCTTTATAAACAACAGTGGAAAATGCATTTTGTTCATTATTTTCCTCTATTTGAACAAAAGCTTCTTTCGTGATAAGCTGGTCAATTTCCTTTCTTTCGGCGTTATAGGCATTGATTGCTAAAGCGTATTCAATAGCTTTTTGAAAATTTTCTTCAATAAGTAATTCCACGGCGAAAGATCCATGTTTCATTCTCCCTGCAGCATTGATTCTTGGGGCAATAATAAAGACAACGTCTGTGATGTCAAGCGATTCTTTTTTGACTTGATGCACCAAAGCTGCAATTCCAGGCCTGGGGTTTTGATTGATCACTTTTAATCCGAAAAAACTAAGCGTTCTATTTTCGCCGGTTAGTGGCACAATATCTGCTGCAATTGCTGTAATTACCAGGTCAAGATAAGGAATCAGGTCATCAATGCTTTGGCCATTGACCTGTCCCAGGGCCTGAATTAGTTTAAAACCAATACCACAGCCACAAAGTTCATCATAAGGATAGAAGCAATCATTTCTTTTGGGGTCCAAAACAGCCACAGCCGCCGGTAGTGAATCTCCCGGACGGTGATGATCGCATATAATAAAATCGATCCCTTTTTCTGTTGCATATGCGACCTTATCCAATGCTTTGATACCGCAGTCTAACGCAATGATCAAATTCACATCATTATCTTCTGCAAAATCTATTCCGGCAAAAGAAACCCCATAACCTTCTGTATACCTGTCAGGAATATATGTAGCAATCCGATGATATCGAGTTCTTAAATAATCATACACTAATGATACAGCTGTAGTCCCATCAACGTCGTAATCTCCATAGATCAAGATGTTTTGATTTTCGGCCATGGCCAGATGTATCCTGTCAACAGCTTTTTCCATGTCTTTCATCAAAAAAGGATCATGAAGGTCTTCCAAGGATGGCCTAAAAAAAAGTTTAGCTTTGTCAAAATTATCTATACCTCTCTGAACCAGAATGCTACTTAAAACCGGTTCAATGCCCAGGGATTCCGAAAGTTCTTTCGTTTTTTTAGAATCAGGTTTTTCTTTTAATATCCAACGCATTTCTTAAGGTCATTTCAGTCATTTAAAGGGCAGGATTACAAGGTAAACATGGTCAAATCGATATATCTCCTGCGGCATTACAAATCTCGATAATACAAATCAATTTTTTGTGCAAAATCGGATCAGATGTCAACTTAAAGTGAAATATACCAATTAAACATTTCACCTGTTCGGGATATAACAAAAAATGGTCAAGCTATAACTTGACCATTTTTTAATTAGAACCTCTTAGGTCCGAAGTATCTCCTTATTCGTATTTCAAGGCATTCACAGGGTCTGAGTTGGCAGCGAGATATGATTGTGTGCTTACAGTTATGAGAGCAATGATCAATGCTATTAAAGTAGCAAACACAAATGGTAAAATCGGCATATCAATTTGATAGGAGAAATTTGACAACCAGTTTTTGGCCAAAAGAAAAGTTATTGGCCAGGCAAAAAGATTTGCTATTAATACAAGTTTTATAAAATCTTTATTAAGCATGTTCATGATCTGTCCTACCGATGCTCCCAGGACTTTTCTTACTCCGATTTCTTTTGTCCTCTGTTCAGCGGTATAAGATGCCAGTCCATATAGGCCCATGGATGAAATGATAATGGCTAATATGGTCAGGTAAAGGAACATGGTCCCAAAATTCTCCTGCTGTTTCATCAACCCACCGAATTTTTCATCCAGGAACCTATACCTAAAAGGATGAGAGGGTTCTAGTTTGTTCCACTCGGCTTCAATAAAATTTATAGTGGTTGCCATATCATTAGGAGCTATTTTAAAAGCAGTGTACCAAACCCGATTGCTTACTGAGAGTATCATTGGTCTTATGGGCTGATTAAACCCTTCTATATGAAAATCCTTGACGATCCCTACTATGTTTCCATATTCCAGACCACCCTGATTATTCACATAATACCCCATTCTTTTCCCAATGGCGTTTTCCAGGTTTAAATTTTTAATGGCAGTTTCATTTAAAATAAAGGATCGAATAGAATCATTGTCTTTTTCGGTATCAAATAGCCTTCCTTCTGACAATTCTACATTTAAAGTTTTAAAGAAATCATGATCAACTTCCATGTTCCAAAGAGGCAATTGTTCTGCACTTCCTTCAAGAACATACATATTCTGATTGGGGGTATCTCCTGGAAAATAGGAGGCTCTTGAAACACTCTGTATAGCACTGTTTTTGAGAAAAATATCCTTATAATTTCTAAAGTTATTAGCCGTCTGATCGGTCTGAATAGGAACGATAAGTACCTGTTCCCCCTCGAATCCTATATCCTTATTATGCAGGTAAGAAATTTGCTGAAATATAATAATCATGCCAATAATTAAGACAATAGAAGCCGCAAACTGCGTGACTACCAAGGATTTTCTGAGTAAGGATCCTCCTTTAGTTTTGGTGAGATCCCCTTTTAAAATGGATACAGGTTTGAATCCGGAAAGGAAAAACGCTGGATAGCTTCCTGCGAACAAACCATAGCACAAAGTTACCAAAAGGCTAAATCCTAAAGTCTGAGAAAGATAATCATTGAATAAGTTCAAATTCGTATCCATGATATTATTAAAGCCGGGTAAAAACAATTCCACCAAAATAAAAGCAAGAAATAAAGCCAGAAAACTTTGAATAACCGATTCGGTTAAAAACTGAAAGATGAGCATATTTCTTGAGGCTCCGGAAACTTTTCTCACCCCAACCTCTTTTGCCCTTTTCCCTGATCTGGCAGTAGAAAGGTTCATAAAATTAATTCCGGCGATTAGAATTACAAGTAATGCGATTCCAATAAATACATAGACATAAATGATATTGCCATTTTGCTTGATTTCCCAATCTTTCTGAGAGTATAGATGAATTTCTTGCAAGGGTTGTAATTGATATTCATAATTGTTACCGCTTTCAAAGAATTCTTCTATGGTTATTTTAAGAAAAGCCTCAACATTTGGTTTTATTTTTTGAATGAAATTTTCTGACATTTCAGTTTTAAAAGATGCTAAATCTGCATTTTCTTTTAACCTTAAGTAGGTATAGAAATTGTTGCTGATCCAAATGTTTTGGACTTCATTTTGTGCGACGAACATATTAAAATCAAAATGTGCTTTTCCTTTCGGAGCTTTAACTATGCCCTTGACAATATAATCTTTTCGATTGTCAAAGTTTACAACGCTTCCCATAGCATTTTTATCACCAACAAGCTTACTTGCGGTTTCCTCGGTCAATACAATTGCATTTGGTTCATTTAATGCTGTTTTTGGATCGCCATGTACAAACTCATAATCAAATACACTAAAGAAGGTGCTATCGGCGTAGACTCCATTTTGAACATATATTTTCGTTTGTTCATAACGCATCAGAGTTTCCTGGCCCATAGTTTGGATCCTTGTTGCGGCTTCAACATCGTTAAATTCTGTTCTCAGGGCTTGAGCCATGGGGCTTGGAGAAACCGGAGCATCCATTTTTTGGCCCATCATATTGGCCTTGATTCCGGTTCTGTAAATTCGTTCAGACCCCGACCAGTGTTTATCATAACTTGTTTCATCTTTTACAAACATGAA
>JBFFLO010000030.1:0-13344 GCA_041554895.1 Lutimonas sp.
AAAATCAGAAATTAAACTCCAAAAGGGATAGGTAAATGTAGCCGGTTTGTTTTTCTCAAAAAAGTAATGACCAACCCAGGCAAAACCATACCCCATGATGGGCACATAATACCACAGATCTGTCCGGCCCATATAAATAGCCAAAAAAATCAATACAAAAACCAGAAGAGTTCCTGTAAAATGAAGTATGCGGCAAGTTTTGTTTTTGTGTTCAGTGAGATAAAAGCGATAGAATTCGCTATAGGTTTGAATTCTTTTCATAGGTAAACTCATTCAAGTCAATTCATTGATTGGCTTAAATTACAAAATATAGCTTCATAAAAATAAAAAGTATAAAATAAAAAGAAGTAATAACAATTATTCTCACCAAAAATAAATTCCGGCAGGTTCCTTCAAGGTGACCCTTAAAGGACCGCCACTCCCTATCGCAAGAGGAATTGTCAATTTTCTTTTAATGTTTTTCTGATCTCTTTGGCCTTTGCCATAGCTTCAATATTTCTTTCTATGGTATGGCCAGGCCTGCTCCATTTCTTAACTTCTTCAGCTTCTACAAGGGATTTTCTGATCTTGAATTTTCCTGTATCATCCTTTTTCTTTTCAGTAGGGATCAATCCCAAAAGTGAAAACATTTCAGAATCTTTATCCTCGCCAGGATTTGGTGTGGTCAATAATTTTTCTCCTGCAAAAATCGAAGAAGCACCTGCCATAAAACACAAAGCCTGCCCCTCAGTACTCATTTGGGTCCTGCCTGCAGATAATCTAACCGTAGTCTTTGGCATAACGATACGGGTGGTCGCAATCATTCTTATGACATCCCAAACAGGGACTATGTTTTGTTCTTCAAGCGGTGTTCCCTCTACAGCAACCAAAGCATTAATGGGTACTGATTCAGGCTGAGGGTCCAAGGTAGAAAGGCTTAATAACATCCCTGCCCTATCCTCAATTTTCTCGCCCATTCCAATGATACCACCAGAACAAACTTTTAAGGCACTCTTTCTTACATTGTCCAACGTTTCCAAACGATCTTCATAACCTCTGGTCGAAATGACCTCTTTATAATATTCTTCCGAAGTATCTAAATTATGATTGTAATAATGTAATCCTGCCTCTGCCAATCGCGTGGCCTGGCTTTTGGTAACCATTCCAAGCGTACAGCAAACTTCCATGTTCAATTCGCTTATACCGCTCACCATTTTCAGTACACTCTCAAAATCTTCTCCTTCTTTGACATTTCTCCATGCAGCACCCATACAAACCCTGGAAGAACCGTTCTCTTTCGCTTTTTTCGCCAGATTGATCACTGTTTCATAAGGCAAAAGATCATTCTTTTCTATCTGGGTATGGTATCTCGCAGCTTGCGGGCAATAACCGCAATCTTCGGGACAACCTCCCGTTTTAATTGAGATCAAGGTACTGACCTGAATTTTTGACGGATCGTGAAACTCCCTGTGCACCCGGGCAGCCTCATAGACCAGCTCCATCAATGGCTTATTATATATATCTATGATCTCTTCTTTGGAATACTTGCTCATGTGAAAAATTTTAAAAAATCAAAAATACGGAAACCAGATGTATTAATCTAAAGAAAGTAATATACTAACGGCATTTCCCCCAAAACCAACGGCATTGATCATCACTTTTTTGAGCTGCTGAGGCGTTTTTGAAAAGCTGCCAAAAGGAACTTCTATATATTGCTGCCGCCTCATCATCAGGATAGCGAGTTCAAGACTCATCCCCCCTGAGGATCCCAATGAATGCCCTATAAGCCATTTGTTCGAAGTAAGTGCAGGAGGAGAACCTCCAAACACTTTTTTAATGGCATTGTATTCCGAACTATCCCCTTTTATGGTACCCGGTGCATGCATAACGATTACATCGACTTCGCTGCTATCCATTCCGTTAAGTGCCATTTTCATAGAGCGCTGAAAGCAATCAGCATTGGTTGAAATAGATATATTGTGTTTCAGGGGTTCTGTGGCGTAACCAATTCCCTGAACAATTGCCAGGCTCCCTTTTTTTACGCCTTTTTCAATGCAGAAAACAGCAGCTGCCTCACCCAAAACCATTGTATTTTGGGTTTTATTCATGTCAAGGCTCCTGCACGGATAGTCACGTTGTTCCCTGGCATATATTTTCAGGGCCCTCATTTGGGAAAGGGTAAAAGCTGTATTGGAAGCTTCACTTCCACCTACCAGAAATCGTTCACTCATCCCGCTGTTGATCCATGCAATTCCGTTTAAAAGACCGTGTAAAGCAGTTGAACAGGCAATGGAATGACTTATAACTGGCCCCATGGCATGTAAATCATGGCCAACCCATGAGGATATATTTCCTAAAGTGGTGGTGGGAGAGCTCAGGGTATGGACCAGTCCCTTATCATTTTCACTGAATTCTTTGAAATATTTTTCAAACAGTGAGGTAGCTCCCCGGGACGAACCAATATTGATACCAAATTCCTTATCCTTCCAACCGGTTTTCTCAAAAGCTTTTCGTGAACAATAAATAGCCATTAACACAGAAGGATCAAGGTCTTTATAATTCTTGATTTTTCTAAGTTCGTTGATCTCGGCCCAATGTTCTTTACTGATACTGCTTACCAGTGCTGAAAATTTTTGGAAATCCTTTTCTTCAATGAGCGACCTCTTCTCCATATAATGTTGCCAGCTCTCATCTTCTGATGCGCCAAGGGCCGACACTGATGCCATTGAAACTATGGATATTCTTTTTGTCATATCATACTATTTCCAAGGATTGTTCGATGACCTGGTAGATCAAGTCTAATTCGTCATTTGTAATTACGTAGGGTGGAAGCGTATAAATTGTATTTCCCAAAGGCCTTAAAAACACCCCGTTTTCCATAAAAAAAGAATACAGTTGGTCTCTTAATTTACCATATCGGTCCATTTTGATATCAAGATCCAAGGCAAAAATCACTCCCATAACCCTGGTTCTTTTCACTTTGTCATGGTCCTTGACACGTTGCTCAAATTCCAGGTGACGGTTATGGATTCTTTTTATATCGCTTTGAATGGCTTCAGATCTCAAAAGGTCCAACCCGGCTATAGCTGCAGTGCAAGCCAAAGGGTTTGCAGAATACGTATGCCCATGGAAGAAACCTTTGCTGATCTGATCATCGTAAAAAGCATCATACACTTTTTGGCTGCAACACGTTAGTGCCATTGGGGCAACTCCGGCTGTAAGAGATTTGGATAAGCAGATAATGTCAGGTTGAACCTGCATATGTTCTGAGGCAAAATTCTTTCCGGTTTTACCAAATCCAGTCATCACCTCATCGGCAATAGTCAATACACCTGCTTGTTGGGCCATTTGCAAAAGCATTTCCAAATGATCCGGCCGGTACATATGCATGGCAGCCGCACCTTGTACCAAGGGTTCATATATAAATGCAGCCACCTCCCCGGTATCCAACAGCGCCTTGAAATTACTCAAAACGGTGGTTGTGTTATTTTCATCAGGAACTTCCAGACGGTCAACTGTCAATAAAAAATCCTCAAAAGGACCATTATAAACAGATAGTCCCGAGACAGACATGGCGCCAAAAGTATCTCCGTGAAAAGCATTGTCAAAAGCAATAATCCTTTTCTTTTTTTGACCCTGATTAAAATAATACTGTAAAGACATTTTAATAGCAATATCAACCGAAGTTGATCCATTATCCGAAAAAAATATCTTGGCCATTGTTGAAGGCAGAACAGACATCAATTTTTCTGACAACTCTATGGCTGGCGGATGTGTAAAGCCACTGAACACCACTTGGTCCAAAGTATCAAGTTGCTGTTTCACCCTGGAAATGATTTGAGGATGACTATGGCCGTACATACAAGTATACCAGCTGGCTATACCATCAATATATTTTTTACCGTCATCGCCATATAACCAAGCACCCTTTGCCTTGACGATGGGCAAGTGTTCCGGATGTAATTTATGTTGCGTTAACGGATGCCATAAATGCTTCCGATCTCTTTCTGTAAAATTCATTATAAGACTTCAAGTCGTGGTTTAAACATTCCTGCATACTTTTTAATGACCCTCTTATCGATCACTGCTTCCTCATCAATTCTGCCAATTTCCTCAACAAGTCCGATTTTCTTGATAATATTTTCTGTACTTGGATGCGCTTCACCGTTAAAGACAACTCCGGAGACTTCTAACCCCCTCCTTCTTAATTCGCTCAATGTTAGCAGGGTGTGATTTATGCTGCCCAAATAATGCCTGGATACCACGATCACTTTATAACTTTTTTTGATAAGATCTAAAATCGTCTCCCGCTCATTCAAGGGAACCAACAATCCTCCTGCCCCTTCAATAACCAAGTGATTTTTTGTTTCAGGTTCCTTAATATGTCTGAGCTTGACCTGTATTCCATCAATGGCAGCTGCAGCATGGGGGCTCATTGGCGTTCGAAGCGCGTAACTATGATCGTGCATGACAGACTTTGAATTAGAAATAAGGCCTTTGACTCTATGGGTATCGGTATGCTGTAATTCCCCGGCCTGCACCGGTTTCCAATAATCTGCTTCCAAAGCTTCAGTAACAATGGCTGAAACCACAGTTTTCCCAACATCGGTGCCTATACCAGTGATAAAAAATGTATTCATGAAGTATCAAAAAAATCTAGACAAAAGTACTCAATAAAAAAAGAACTTCCTGAATCTCATCATAAGTATTGTAACTGTGAATACAAAACCTGATCCGCTCTTTACCCAAGGGGACAGTGGGGCTTAATATTGGCTTTGCATCGAAACGATGTTCCTTCAATTTCCCTGTAACCTCTTTGACCCTCTGAGGTGATGCAATCACTGCGCTTTGTATGGGAGAAGCGCTACCGATAAAAATATTTTGTAGCTTAAAATGGCTGATCATTTCCTTAAAGAAAGATATTTTACCGGTTAAAATGTCTCTTTCTTTTGTGCTTGACAGCAAGTCAAGCGCAAATTGTATCGTTAAAACTGCATGCAAGGGCATAGCAGTGGTATAAATAAAAGATCTTGCAAAATTAACGAGGTATTGAATAAGAAACCGGTCTCCGGCAACAGTGGCTCCATGACAACCAAGGGCCTTCCCAAAAGTGTGAATTCTGGCAAAGACGTAAGGCCCGAGTTCTTGCTCAACAACCATACCCTGTCCCTTTGGTCCATATACTCCTGTAGCATGGGCTTCATCAACGATCAATTTAAAATCCAATATCTCAGACAAGTGGCACAGTTCTTTCAATGGCGCTTGATCTCCGTCCATGGAATACACAGACTCTACAACAACAAAGACCTCTCCTGCTGCATTTGTCCCTTTTATTTTTTGTTGCAGATCTGCCAGGTCATTATGTTTAAAGCCAAAAGCCTTCGCATGAGATAACCTGATGCCGTCTCTTATTGAAGCATGAGAAAATTCATCATAAAAAATCCTGTCGCCCCGTTGTGGGACCGAAGACAGCAAGCCTATATTGGCATCATAACCAGAATTGAAAAGCAAGGCTCCTTCAGCCTGAAAAAATTCGGCGAGTTCAGTCTCCAAAGCTTCATGGAAAGAAAAATTACCTGAGAGCAATCTTGAACCTGTACTCCCATTATTGGCTTGACTGGTCTTTAACCTCTCCAGTACAAGCTCAAAGAGCTGTTCATTTCTTGAAAATCCAAGGTAATCATTCGAGGAAAAATCAATAAGATCAGTTCGGGAAGGCAGGCTTCTCAAACTGCCACTCAGGCGGCGGCCTTCCAATTTATCCATCAGTTTTGAAGGGAATTTCATATGGCTAAAATAAAAAAAAACGAGTAAACACTCGTTTTTTAAATCATTTTAAGCTTGCCCCGTGGGCCCAAAATTCAAGGGAACCGGAGGTTGCTCATAATCTTTGATCTCACCATTGTTTGCCTCAAAACGGCTTATGTTTTCAGCTAAAGCTTTGGCTAGTCTTTTAGCATGCTGGGGGGTTAAAATAATTCGTGATTTTACTTTCGATTTGGGTGAACCCGGCATAACATTAATAAAATCGACAACAAACTCTGAAATAGAATGGTTGATAATGGCGAGATTGGCATAAGTGCCATCTGCTGTTTTCTCGTCTATCTCAATATTTAATTGGTTTGGTTTTGCTTCTTTTGACATGGCTGACAATTTTATAAAAAAAAGGCACGATATATCGTGCCTTTATTGTTATCCTTCTAATTCATCTTTAGAACCGACGATGATATGATCATATTCTCGCATTCCTGTTCCTGCAGGAATTCTTTTACCAACGATCACATTTTCTTTTAATCCTTCAAGATAATCTTCTTTACCACTTACAGCAGCCTCATTCAACACTTTGGTGGTTTCCTGGAACGATGCAGCAGAAATAAATGATTTCGTTTGAAGCGAAGCGCGCGTAATACCTTGTAAAATAGGTTCTGCCGTAGCAGGAATCGCATCACGTGCAATCATCAGGTTCTTGTCATTTCTTCTCAAAATCGAATTCTCATCTCTTAATGCCCTAGCAGATATAATCTGCCCTGCTTTAAAGTTATCAGAATCAGCCGCATCTTCAATGACTTTCAGGCCGTAAATATTATCATTGATTTCCATGAAATCATTCTTATGCACCAATTGGTTTTCAAGGAAGATCGTATCACCTGAATCAATGACTTTAACTTTTCGCATCATCTGTCTTACCACAACCTCAAAATGCTTGTCATTGATCTTCACACCTTGCAGTCTGTAGACTTCCTGAATTTCATTGACCAAATATTCCTGAACCTTAGCAGGCCCCATTATATTCAATATGTCAGTTGGTGTTGTTGCTCCGTCTGATAAAGACATTCCTGCTTTTACGAAGTCATTTTCCTGAACAAGGATCTGGTTAGATAATTTCACCAAATACTTTTTAACATCACCAAGTTTAGACTCAACAATGATCTCTCTGTTTCCTCTTTTGATCTTGCCAAAAGAAATCACTCCGTCAATCTCAGTTACTACCGCTGGATTAGATGGGTTTCTCGCTTCAAACAATTCGGTTACCCTTGGAAGACCACCTGTGATATCGCCTGCTTTACCAGACTTACGCGGTATCTTCACCAAAATCTGGCCAGGTTCGATTTTCTGACCCTCTTCGATCAATAAGTGGGCACCTACTGGCAACGAGTATGATCTTTGCGTTTCTCCTTTTTTAGTTTGAACGTGTAAGGTCGGGATTACTCTTTTCTTCTTGGAATCAGAAATTACCTTCTCCTTAAATCCTGTTTGTTCATCCATCTCTACCTGGAAAGTAATTCCTTCAGTAACATCTTCAAACACTGCTTTACCTCCAAATTCCGAAACGATCACCCCATTATATGGATCCCATTGACAAATAACGTCGCCTTTCTTGATCTTTGTTTTATCTTCCACAAAAATATGAGAACCATAAGGAATATTATTCGTGCTTAAAACGATACCAGAAGTTTTATCCAGAATCTTAAACTCACTTGTTCTTGAAATTACAATTTTAACAGGATTTCCTTCATTGTCCAATCCATCTACTGTCTTAAGATCATCGATCACAAGGTCACCTCCTTGACTAGCAACCATGCGGCTATCTTCAGAAATGTTACCCGCAATACCACCAACATGGAAGGTTCTTAATGTTAACTGTGTTCCCGGCTCTCCAATTGACTGTGCGGCAACTACACCTACGGCCTCTCCTCTTTGAACCATGTTGTTAGTTGATAAACTAACCCCGTAACATTTCGTACAAATTCCCTTTTTAGCCTCACAAGTAAGGGCAGAACGCACCTCAATCGCATCAATCTCAGCTGCCTCAATTTTCTTTACAGATTCTTCAGTAAACAAATCACCGGCCTCAATAATCAGCTCATCAGTAGAAGGATCGTATACGTCATGTAGAGAAACTCTTCCGAAAATTCTTTCAGATAATGATTCTACGATCTCATCATTGTTTTTTAAAGGTTTTACCTCTAATCCTCTTAATGTACCGCAATCTTCCTCATTGATGATCACATCTTGAGCAACATCAACCAGTCTTCTTGTAAGATACCCGGCATCTGCAGTCTTTAACGCCGTATCCGCTAAACCTTTTCTGGCACCGTGCGTAGAGATAAAATATTCAAGAATCGATAATCCTTCTTTAAAGTTCGAAAGAATCGGGTTCTCAATAATCTCACCACCACCCGCAGTTGATTTTTTAGGTTTTGCCATCAATCCACGCATACCCGTAAGCTGTCTGATCTGTTCTTTAGATCCCCTTGCACCAGAGTCAAGCATCATATATACAGAGTTAAATCCTTGCTGATCTTCTCTTAGGCGTTTCATAGACAATTCGGTTAACCTGTTGTTGGTAGATCCCCAAATATCAATTACCTGGTTATATCTTTCCTTATTGGTCAACATACCCATATTATAACTTGCCATAATAGAATCAACCTGCTTGTTAGCAGCATCGATCATATCGTACTTTTCTGCAGGAATGATAATATCCCCCAAACTAAAAGACAAGCCACCCTGAAAGGCAAACTTATATCCCATGTTCTTGATATCATCAAGGAATTTACCAGTTGTAGGCACATCTGTGACCTTTAGAATATCACCGATAATATCTCTTAAAGAACGTTTCGTTAATACATCGTTGATATATCCTGCTTTTTCAGGAACAACTTCATTGAACAACACCCTACCTACAGTAGTTTTGATGATCTGCGTAACAAGTTCTCCATTTTCATTAAAATCTTTCCCCCTTACTTTGATACTGGCGTTAAGGTCTACTTTTTTCTCATTAAAGGCTATTTTCACCTCTTCAAGCGAATAGAAAGTAGTTCCTTCACCCTTCACTTTATATTCGGGAGTAGAAATTCGTTCTTTGGTCATATAATAAAGACCCAAGACCATATCCTGAGAAGGTACCGTAATTGGTGAACCATTCGCAGGGTTCAGGATGTTATGGGAAGCCAGCATTAACAACTGTGATTCCAAAATAGCTTCCTGCCCCAATGGAAGGTGAACCGCCATCTGGTCACCATCGAAATCCGCATTAAATGCAGTACATACCAAGGGATGCAGTTGAATGGCCTTACCTTCGATCAATTTTGGCTGAAAAGCCTGTATCCCCAGCCTGTGCAAAGTAGGAGCCCTGTTCAGCAATACCGGATGTCCTTTAAGAACATTTTCCAGAATATCCCAAACCACTGGTTCTCTTTTGTCAATAATTTTCTTGGCAGACTTCACGGTTTTTACAATCCCTCTTTCGATCAATTTTCTGATCACAAAAGGCTTATACAATTCCGCTGCCATATCTTTTGGCAAACCACATTCATACAATCTTAATTCCGGGCCAACGACGATCACCGAACGCGCAGAATAATCTACACGCTTACCCAAAAGGTTTTGACGGAAACGCCCTTGTTTCCCTTTAAGAGAATCTGAAAGTGACTTTAAAGGCCTGTTAGATTCAGTTTTAACAGCTGAAGATTTTCTTGTGTTGTCAAACAATGAATCCACAGATTCCTGTAACATCCGCTTCTCATTTCTCAAGATCACCTCAGGTGCCTTGATCTCCATCAATCTTTTCAATCGGTTGTTACGTATGATAACTCTTCTGTAAAGATCATTTAAATCAGAGGTAGCAAATCGACCCCCGTCCAATGGAACCAAAGGTCTTAATTCTGGCGGGATCACAGGGACTACCTTCATGATCATCCATTCAGGTTTGTTTTCCTTACGCGTATTGGCATCCCTAAAAGACTCAACAACATTCAAACGTTTCAAAGCTTCCATCTTACGTTGCTTTGAAGTTTCTGTATTGGCTTTATGCCTTAATTCATAGGACAAACTGTCAAGGTCAATTCTTGCCAATAATTCGATCAAACATTCAGCACCCATCTTGGCGATGAATTTATCAGGATCATTATCGTCAAGGTATTGATTTTCCTGAGGAAGCGTCTCTAGAATATTCAAGTATTCCTCTTCGGTCAGGAAGTCCATTTTTTGCAATGGCTCTCCTTCTTCGTTCTTGGCAATACCTGGCTGGATCACTACATATCGCTCATAGTAAATGATCATATCCAATTTCTTAGATGGCAAACCTAAAAGGTAACCCATCTTGTTTGGCAAAGACCTGAAATACCAGATATGTGCTACAGGAACAACCAAATTGATATGACCAACCCTGTCTCTACGAACTTTCTTTTCAGTAACTTCTACACCACATCGGTCACAGATGATTCCCTTATATCTAATTCTTTTGTATTTTCCGCAGGCACATTCATAATCTTTGATCGGCCCAAAGATTCTTTCACAAAACAATCCGTCTCTTTCTGGTTTGTGCGTACGGTAATTAATGGTTTCTGGCTTTAAAACCTCCCCTTTGGATTTCTCAAGGATAACCTCAGGAGATGCCAGACCAATGGTAATTTTATTGAATTTTTTTACAGTGTATTTTTCTCTTTGTCTTGCCATGGTAATGGATAGAATTAAATTGTAAAAATTATATTGTAATCACTGATCACGACAAAGCGTGATCAGTGATGTGGATTGTTGCTTATTCTTCTAACTTAAGGTTTAAACCTAGCCCCTTCAATTCGTGCATCAACACGTTGAAAGATTCCGGTAAGCCCGGTTCAGGCATTTTATCTCCCTTAACAATAGCCTCGTAGGTCTTGGCTCTACCAAGTACATCATCCGATTTAACCGTCAAGATCTCTCTTAAGGTAGCTGAAGCTCCATAGGCTTCAAGAGCCCACACTTCCATTTCACCAAAACGCTGTCCACCAAATTGTGCTTTACCACCCAATGGCTGTTGCGTAATCAATGAATATGGCCCAATAGATCTGGCATGCATTTTATCTTCGATCATATGGCCCAGTTTGATAATATAAATTACCCCTACTGTTGCAGGTTGATCAAATCTTTCACCTGTACCTCCGTCATAAAGATATGTATGCCCGAAATCTGGAATTCCCGCTTTTCTGGTCAATGCCGTGATCTCATCAATATTGGCACCATCAAAGATTGGTGTTGCGTACTTTTCTCCCAGGTTTTGACCGGCCCATCCTAAAACAGTTTCATAGATCTGGCCAATATTCATCCTGGAAGGTACCCCCAAAGGATTCAATACAATATCAACCGGAGTTCCGTCTTCAAGGAAAGGCATGTCCTCCTGTCTTACGATCCTGGCTACAATACCCTTGTTTCCGTGACGTCCTGCCATTTTATCACCAACTTTCAACTTACGTTTCTTCGCTACATAAATCTTAGCCAGCTTTATGATCCCCTTAGGTAATTCATCCCCTACGGTTACCGCAAATTTCTTTCTTCTCAACGATCCCTGAAGGTCGCTCAATTTGATCTTATAGTTATGGATCAATCTGTTTACAAGATCATTAAGATCCTTATCAGTAGTCCAGACTCCCTTAGTCAAATGTTCAAAATCAGCAACTGAGTTCAACATTTTTAAAGTGAATTTCTTCCCTTTTGGCAAAATCTCCTCACCGAGGTCATTTTGAACTCCTTGAGAAGTCTTTCCGTTGATCAGGCCAAATAACTTGTCTAGTAAGACATTTCTCAATTTGTCATATTCAACAGAGAATTCAACTTCAAGGCTGTTTACCTCTTCCTTGTCTTTAACCCTCTTTGCCTTATCTTTAATAGCCCTCTGGAATAATTTTTTATCAATAACCACCCCTCTAAGTGAAGGTGAAGCTTTTAATGAGGCATCTTTTACATCACCTGCATTATCTCCAAAGATAGCTCTCAATAATTTTTCTTCAGGAGTAGGGTCTGACTCTCCTTTTGGCGTGATCTTACCTATCAAAATATCTCCAGGCTTGATCTCTGCACCAATTCTGATCATTCCGTTCTCATCAAGGTCTTTGGTTGCTTCTTCACTAACATTTGGAATATCAGCAGTAAGCTCCTCTGCTCCTAATTTGGTATCTCTGACATCTAATGAGTATTCATCAATATGAATAGATGTAAAGATATCTTCACGGACCACTTTCTCTGAAATTACGATTGCATCCTCAAAGTTGTATCCTTTCCATGGCATAAAGGCAACCTTCATGTTTCTTCCCAAAGCAAGTTCTCCTTTTTCAGTGGCATATCCTTCACAAAGTACCTGGCCTTTTACAACCTTATCTCCTTTACCCACAATTGGATGCAAGTTGATCGATGTACCTTGGTTCGTTTTTCGGAATTTGATCAGCTCGTAAATTCTGCTATCAGTATCAAAACTTACAATTCTATCATTTTCTGTACGCTCGTATTTAATCTCGATTTTATCAGAATCCACATAGATCACCTCTCCGTTTCCTTCTGCATTGATCAGGATCCTTGAATCCTCAGCAACCCTTCTTTCAAGTCCTGTTCCTACAATAGGAGACTCGGGGCGCATTAAAGGAACTGCCTGACGCATCATGTTCGATCCCATCAAAGCCCTGTTCGCATCATCATGCTCCAAAAACGGGATCAGTGATGCTGAAATAGAAGAGATCTGATTTGGAGATACATCCATATAGTTTACCTCAGAGGAATTTACTACCGGGAAGTCACCATCAAGTCTCGCTACTACTTTTTCCAATACGATGTTGCCATCTTTATCCAGATCAAGATTTGACTGCGCTATCTTTCTTCCTTCCTCTTCTTCTGCACTTAAATAAATTGGTTCCTCTTTGGTATCGACAAAACCTTCCTTAACAGTTCTGTAAGGGGTTTCTATAAATCCTAGATTGTTCACTTTGGCATAAACGGCCAAAGATGAAATCAAACCAATGTTCGGCCCTTCAGGGGTTTCTATCGGACACAATCTTCCATAATGGGTAAAGTGAACATCACGAACCTCAAATCCTGCTCTTTCACGTGAAAGACCCCCTGGCCCTAAGGCTGATAGCCTACGTTTGTGCGTAATCTCAGCAAGCGGATTCGTTTGATCCATAAACTGAGACAACTGGTTGGTACCAAAGAATGAATTGATAACCGATGATAAGGTTTTGGCATTGATCAGATCAATAGGCGTAAACACCTCATTATCACGCACATTCATCCTTTCACGAATCGTACGTGCCATTCTTGACAATCCAACTCCAAACTGACCTGCAAGCTGCTCTCCAACAGTTCTTACACGACGGTTCGATAAGTGGTCAATATCATCAACTTCTGCTTTTGAATTCACCAGATTGATCAAATTCTTAACAATGGTTATAATATCTTCTTTTGTCAGTACTTTTTGCTCAATATCAATATCAAGCCCCAATTTCTTATTCATTCTGTAACGTCCAACTTCTCCAAGATTGTATCGCTGTTCAGAAAAGAATAATTTATTGATAATACCTTTGGCCGTTTCATAATCTGGCGGCTCAGCGTTAC
>JBFFLO010000031.1:0-13151 GCA_041554895.1 Lutimonas sp.
GAAATAAAGGATAACACGGTTACCGCTAAAGGTAAACTAGGAGAATTGACTCAAGAAATTGAAGAAATTTCAGTTAAGATAGAGGACGGAATAATTACGTTGGAAAGACCTTCTGATGTGAATAACCACAAATCTAAGCATGGTCTATACAGAGCCCTGATCAATAATATGATCGTAGGTGTTTCTGAAGGATGGACCAAAGAATTGGAATTGGTTGGAGTTGGTTACAGAGCCTCAAATCAAGGTCAGAAATTGGATCTTGCTTTAGGATTTTCACACAATATCGTTTTAGATATTGCTCCTGAAGTAAAAGTGGAGACTGTATCTGATAAAGGAAAGAATCCAATAGTTAAATTAACTTCTTTTGATAAGCAATTGGTTGGTCAGGTAGCAGCGAAAATTCGTGGTTTCCGAAGACCAGAGCCATACAAAGGAAAAGGGGTTAAGTATGTAGGAGAACAATTAAGAAGAAAAGCGGGTAAAACTGCATAATATATAAAGGTTATGGCATTAACAAAACTTCAAAGAAGAAACCGAATCAAGAATAGAATCAGGAAGGTTGTTTCAGGAACTGCGGCAAAACCTAGATTATCAGTTTTCAGGAGTAATAAAGGAATTTCAGCTCAGTTAATTGATGACGTTGCTGGAGTTACTTTAGTATCAACTTCGTCTTTAGCACTAAAAGATGCTAAGGGAACTAAGATTGAGGTTGCAGCAGCAGTAGGTAAAGCATTGGCTGAAAAAGCAGCTAAAGCAGGGATTGAAAACGCTGCTTTTGATAGAAATGGTTATTTATACCATGGTAGAGTAAAATCCCTAGCTGATGGTGCTAGAGAAGCAGGTTTAAAATTTTAAGATTATTCCATGTACAAAAAATATAATAACGTAGAAAGAGTAAAACCAAGCGGACTTGAGCTTAAAGATCACTTGGTAGGAGTACAAAGAGTTACTAAGGTAACCAAAGGGGGAAGAACATTTAGTTTTTCAGCCATTGTGGTTGTCGGAAATGGTGATGGAGTAGTTGGTCATGGATTAGGTAAGTCTCAGGATGTTGCTTCTGCTATTGCAAAGGCTATCGAGGATGCTAAAAAGAATTTGGTAAGAATTCCGATTATCAACCAAACGATGCCACATGAGCAAAAAGGAAAGTACGGTGGCGCAAAAGTTTTCTTAAAGCCAGCTTCACATGGTACCGGGGTTATTGCCGGTGGTGCCGTAAGAGCGGTATTGGAATCAGTTGGTGTACACGATGTACTTTCAAAGTCTCAAGGTTCATCAAACCCACATAATGTGGTAAAAGCTACTTTTGACGCTTTATTGAATCTAAGAGATGCTTATACGATTGCTAATCAAAGAGGTATATCAGTTCATAAAGTGTTTAACGGTTAATTTTTAGCGATGAAAAGAATTAGAGTAAAACAAGTACGCAGTCAAATCAGACGTCCTAAAAATCAAAAGTTAACGCTGGAAGCTTTGGGATTGAGAAAAATGAATCAGGTAGTGGAGCACGATGCAACACCAACGATTCTAGGAATGGTAAAAACAGTTAATCATTTAATTTCTGTAGAGGAAATCAATTAAGATAGAAAGGTTATGGAATTAAATAACTTAAAACCTGCAAAGGGATCCGTAAAATCGGGTAAACGTATTGGTAGAGGTGAAGGATCTGGAAAGGGTGGAACCGCTACAAGAGGTCATAAAGGGCAAAAATCCCGTTCTGGATATTCTAGAAAGGTTGGATTTGAAGGTGGTCAGATGCCTCTTCAAAGACGTGTGCCTAAATTTGGTTTTAAAAACATCAACCGTAAAGAATATCAGGGTATCAACCTTGATACCTTACAACAACTTGTTGATGACGGTAAGATCAATGACACGGTTACATTGGAAACACTGATGCAAAATGGTTTAGTAGGTAAAAATGATCTGGTAAAGATCTTGGGAAGAGGAGAATTGAAAGCTAAATTGAATATCTCAGTACATAAATTTACTGCTTCAGCTAAAACAGCTATTGAAAAAGCGGGAGGTGAGGCTGTAACTATTTAATGAAAAAAATTAAATGAAAAAGTTTATTAGTACTGTCCAAGATATTTGGAAAATTGAAGAACTAAGAAGTAAGATCCTTCTGACCTTGAGTTTGATGGTGGTTTATCGTCTTGCGGCGCAGGTACCTCTTCCAGGTATCGATCCGACGCAGTTGACTGGTTTGGCCAATAAGACCTCTGATGGTTTGTTAGGATTGTTGAACGCCTTTACAGGGGGAGCTTTTGCTAAAGCTTCTGTAATGGCTTTGGGTATCATGCCTTATATTTCTGCTTCGATCGTAGTGCAATTAATGGGAATCGCGGTTCCTTATTTGCAGAAACTCCAGAAAGAAGGAGAAAGCGGACGTAAGAAAATTAATCAGATCACGCGTTGGTTGACCATCGCAATTCTGATCATTCAGGCACCTACTTATTTGATAAGTTTACCAAGTCTGGGTATTCCTGAAAGTGCGTTTTTATTAGGGACAGGTCCATTGTTCTATTTTTCTTCAATCCTATTACTTACCACAGGTACGGTTTTTGCCATGTGGTTAGGAGAGAAAATTACGGATAAAGGAATTGGAAATGGTATTTCATTACTGATCATGATTGGTATTATCGCTATTTTCCCTTCGTCTTTTATGCAAGAGGCTACTTCAAGAATTAACCAATCAAACGGAGGTTTGATCATGATCTTGATCGAAGTTGTCATTTGGTTCGTAGTGATCTTTGCGAGTGTATTATTGGTTACTGCAGTTCGTAAAATACAAGTGCAGTATGCGAGAAGAACCGTAGCCGGAAGCGTTCAAGACGTAGCGGGCACAAGACAATATATTCCGTTAAAATTAAATTCATCAGGTGTAATGCCGATCATTTTTGCTCAGGCATTGATGTTCGTTCCTGGTTTGATGGCAAGTTCTGAGAATTCGGTCATTAAGTCTATAGGAGTTGCTTTTACTGATATTTTCGGTTTGTGGTATAATATTTTGTTTGCTGTATTAATTATCATTTTTAGTTATTTTTACACGGCAATTACAATACCAACAAATAAAATGGCTGACGATCTGAAGAGAGGTGGTGGTTTTGTTCCAGGAATTAGACCTGGTAAAGAAACTGCAGATTACCTGGATACGATCTTATCTCGTGTTACCCTGCCGGGCTCTTTATTTTTAGCTTTACTGGCGATACTTCCTGCAATTATTACGCAGGCCGGAGTACAACCGGGATGGGCTATATTTTATGGAGGTACATCACTATTGATCATGGTGGGAGTTGCAATTGATACCTTACAACAAATCAATGCCCATTTGTTAAATCGTCATTATGACGGCTTGATGAAATCAGGGTCAAAAAGAAAAGTAGCATATTAATTATGGCAAAACAACCAGCAATAGAACAGGATGGTAGAATCAATGAGGCATTATCTAATGCTATGTTCCGTGTGGAATTAGAGAACGGACATATTGTAACCGCCCATATATCTGGGAAAATGAGAATGCATTATATTAAATTGCTACCAGGAGATAAGGTAAAATTAGAAATGAGTCCTTATGATTTAACTAAGGCAAGAATTACTTATAGATATTAAAGACAACACGAGATGAAAGTAAGAGCATCAGTAAAGAAAAGAAGTGCCGACTGTGTGATAGTTCGCAGAAAAGGCAGATTATATGTAATCAACAAAAAGAATCCTAGATTTAAACAAAGACAAGGATAATTATGGCAAGAATAGCAGGAATTGACATCCCAAAGAATAAAAGAGGCGTTATCGCATTAACCTACATCTTTGGAATCGGAAGAAGTAAGGCTAAAAGTATTTTAGCAGACGCAAAAGTTGACGAGAATATCAAAGTTCAGGATTGGACTGATGATCAGATCGCCGGCATTCGTGAAGAGGTGGGCAAATTGACCATCGAAGGTGAATTGAGATCTGAAGTTCAGTTAAACATAAAACGTTTAATGGATATTGGATGTTACAGAGGAATCAGACACAGAGCTGGTCTTCCTTTAAGAGGACAAAGAACCAAGAACAATTCTAGAACTCGTAAAGGAAAGAGAAAAACTGTAGCAGGTAAAAAGAAAGCAACTAAATAATAGTTAACAAGATGGCAAAGTCAAGTTCAAAAAACGTAAAAAAACGTAAAGTTATCGTAGACGCTGTTGGAGAAGCGCATATCACTGCATCTTTCAACAATATCATTATCTCTTTAACAAACAAAAAGGGTGATGTTATTTCTTGGTCTAGTGCAGGAAAGCAAGGATTTAGAGGTTCTAAAAAGAATACTCCTTATGCTGCTCAGACTGCCTCTGAAGATTGTGCAAAAGTTGCTCATGAAGCAGGATTAAGAAAAGTTAAAGTATATGTGAAAGGACCAGGAAACGGTAGAGAATCTGCGATCAGGACCTTACACAACAATGGGATTGAAGTTACTGAAATCATTGATGTAACACCAATCGCACACAACGGATGTCGACCTCCGAAAAGAAGAAGAGTTTAATAAATTTTTAATAACTGAGGATTAAAATTATCGAAGGACTGCCTTAATTCATAATTCCTCAAATAAATATATAAGATGGCAAGATATACAGGACCAAAATCAAAAATCGCTCGTAAGTTTGGAGAACCAATCTTCGGGGATGACAAAGCGTTAGAAAAAAGAAATTACCCTCCGGGTCAGCATGGTGCTAACAAGAGAAGAGGTAAGCAATCTGAATACGCAATTCAATTAAAAGAGAAGCAAAAGGCAAAATATACTTATGGTATATTGGAACGTCAATTCCACAATCTTTTTGAAAGATCTCAAAGAAGTAAAGGTATTACCGGTGAGGTTTTACTGCAATTATGTGAATCCCGTTTGGATAATGTGGTATACCGTTTAGGTATTTCACCTTCTAGAAGTGGAGCACGTCAATTGGTATCGCACAGACATATTACTGTTAATGGTGAGATCGTAAATATTCCTTCTTATTCTTTAAAAGAAGGTGATGTTATTGGTGTAAGAGAAAAATCAAAGTCTTTAACATCCATCGAAAGTTCTTTAGCAGCTAAATCAAATGTATATGAGTGGTTATCTTGGAATCAGGAAACCTTGGAAGGAAGATTTGTTACTGTTCCTGAAAGAATTCAAATTCCAGAAAACATTAACGAACAGTTTATCGTTGAATTATACTCTAAATAACCTTTAAAGATAGTAGCAAGCTTATGGCAATATTAAATTTTCAGAAACCGGATAAAGTATTAATGATTGAGTCTACAGATTTCAATGGTAGATTTGAATTTAAACCTTTAGAACCTGGTTACGGACTAACAGTTGGTAACGCCTTGAGAAGAGTGTTGTTATCTTCTTTAGACGGATATGCAATTACTTCATTGAGAATTGAAGGAGTTGAGCATGAATTTTCAACGATTGAAGGAGTTGTAGAAGATGTAACTGAAATCATTCTTAACTTGAAGCAGGTGCGTTTCAAGCAGCAGATCGAAGATACCGACAATGAAACTGTGATATTATCTGTAACGGGTAAGGAGCAATTTACAGCCGGAGATTTTCAAAACTTTATTTCAGGTTTTCAAGTGTTGAATCCTGAATTGGTGATCTGTCGTATGGAACCTAAGGTAAAGATCGATATGGAAATTTCTATCGAAAAGGGCAGGGGTTTTGTGTTGGCAGAAGAAAATAAAAAAGTATCAGCTCCACTAGGAACGATCTTTATTGATTCTATCTACACACCGATCAAAAATGTAAAATACGCAGTTGAAAACTTTCGTGTTGAGCAAAAAACTGATTATGAAAAATTGGTTTTCGATATCATCACTGACGGATCTATAGCACCTAAGGATGCTTTGACAGAAGCTGCTAAAATTTTAATTCACCATTTCATGTTGTTCTCAGATGAAAGAATCACCCTGGAAGCTGATGAGATCGCAAAAACAGAAACATATGATGAAGAATCTCTTCATATGCGACAGTTGCTTAAAACACGTTTGATCGATATGGATCTTTCTGTTAGGGCATTGAATTGTTTGAAAGCAGCGGAGGTAGATACTTTGGGAGACTTGGTGTCATTTAACAAAAGTGATTTAATGAAGTTCAGAAACTTCGGTAAAAAATCGCTTACAGAGTTGGATGAACTTGTAAACAACAAAGGATTGACCTTTGGAATGGATTTAACAAAATACAAATTAGATAAAGAGTAGATTTGTTATTTCGATAACAGATTTTAAATAGTCAAGTGAAAGATGAGACACGGAAAGAAAATTAATCATTTAAGTAGAAAGACGGCACATAGAAAAGCCATGTTGGCTAATATGGCATGTTCTTTGATCGAGCATAAGCGTATTAACACAACAGTTGCAAAAGCAAAAGCTTTACGTCAATATGTTGAACCTCTAATTACCAAGTCAAAAGACGATACGACACATAACAGAAGAATTGTTTTTAGTAATCTGAGGGATAAATTTGCGGTTTCTGAATTGTTCAGGGATGTTGCGGTCAAAGTTGGCGACAGACCAGGAGGTTATGTCAGAATTATTAAGTTAGGAAATCGTCAAGGTGATAATGCATCTATGGCCATGGTAGAATTGGTAGATTACAATGAGATCTACAATCCAAAAGCCAAGAAGAAAAAATCAACAAGAAGAAGAGGTGGAAAGAAAGCCACTGATGCACCTGCTGCTGATAAGGCTGTAGAAACAAAAGTAGAAGAGCCTAAATCACAAGATGCTGAAAATAAGGATGAAGCATAAATATAATTTTTGTTTTTAAACTATTAAAGGATAGGCTATTTATTAGCGTATCCTTTTTTTTTAATATTAACCTTAGATATACCCATTATGAAGAATTTATTAATGATTTTTATGTTCAGTTTAATGTTAGTTATGACCAATCAGGTCATGCATGCACAACAATTGGACACAAATGAAGTGTTTGGAGGAATGAATAGCCTTTACCAGTATTATCAGTTTACAGCTGGTAATGAGGAACTCAAGGGTAATCCCTTTTTATTTGAAGAGTGGAATACCAAAGGAGTTGTTTATTCTAACGGAAAATATGTAGAGGTTGATAAGTTGAATTATAATATTTATAGGGAAGAGATCGGGTCGCTTAAAGAAAAGGAATCTGTTTTCGTTTATGAGAGCCAGTATATTGATTCCGTAAAGATAGACAACATACGATTGCACAAACTTAACGAAAAATTTTACGTCGCACTGCAAACAGGGCCCAAGGCTTCTCTTTTTAAAAAATATGAAACGAGAATCGTTGAAGGCATGTTTAATCCTACAGATGGGACCAGTCAAAAAAGCCGCCTTGTGATCATGGATGATTTGTACGTTTTATCGGGAGGTAACCTGCAGAAATTTAAGCCATCAAAAGGGGCCTTGGATGACATATTTGGCGGACAGGCACAGGAGATGAAGAAAATAATTAAGGAAAAAAAGTTGAATTATAAAAAAGAAGAAGATTTGATCAGTATTTTTGAATCATACAATGGTTTATAAAATAGGGGAGTTAAATAAGTTATAAGAATGAAAAATATGAATAGAAAAAAGGCCGTTCTGATTTTAAAGGATGGAACCATGTTTGAAGGAAAGTCGATTGGAATCGATGGTACAGCTGTTGGAGAGATCTGTTTTAATACCGGAACCACAGGATATCAGGAAATTTTTACAGATCCTTCTTATTATGGGCAATTGATGGTTACGACCAATGCCCATATTGGCAATTATGGGATCAATCACGATGAAGAAGAATCAGAAGGGATAAAAATTTCTGGGCTTGTTTGTCGTAATTTTAGTTTTGAATATTCAAGGGTGAACGCTCAGGAATCCTTATTTGACTATTTCCAAAAACAGAATTTTGTAGCTATTTCTGATGTAGATACCAGAGCCTTGGTAAGATATATCAGGGATAAGGGTGCCATGAATGCTATTATATCAACTGAAACAGACCTTGATGTTTTGCAAAAGCAACTCGATGCTGTTCCTTCTATGGACGGGCTGGAACTGGCATCAAAGGTATCGACTAAAGAACCTTATACGGTTGGAGATGAAAATGCGACCTATAAAATTGCCGCCCTGGACATCGGCATCAAAAAAAATATTCTCCGAAATCTGATCCAGCGTGATTGTTTCGTTAAAGTTTTCCCTTATGATGCTTCCTTTGAAGATCTGAGTGCCTTTGAACCTGATGGATATTTCTTGTCCAATGGCCCGGGTGATCCAAGCCCTTTGAAAAATGCCCAAAAACTGGCTAAAGAGATCATTGATCGCAATTTACCTTTGTTTGGAATTTGTTTAGGGCATCAGGTTATTGCATTGGCCAACGGTGTGCCTACTTATAAAATGCATAATGGCCATAGGGGAATCAACCATCCGGTAAAAAACATATTGACAGGAAAAGGAGAGATCACCTCTCAAAATCACGGATTCGTGGTTGACAAGGAAGCCGTGCTGTCCCATAAGGAATTGGAAATGACGCACGAGCATTTGAATGACCAAACCCTGGCAGGGATGAGAGTGAAGGATAAAAATTGTTTTTCGGTACAATACCATCCCGAAGCGAGTCCCGGCCCTCATGATTCGGCCTATTTGTTTGATCAGTTCATCAATATGATCAAAGAGTCAAAGTAATTGATAGCAAGTGCTTTTTCGCCGAAAACGATATCGTAGTTAAATGAATTATTAAAGGTAAAAACCTTTAATATTTAGTAAATTTACAACTGTAAAAACAATTAAAATTATAATAAAATGAGCATTATATTAGACATTCATGCAAGACAAATTTTTGACTCCAGAGGAAATCCTACTGTAGAGGTTGATGTGATCACAGAAAATGGCGTTATGGGAAGAGCAGCGGTTCCTTCAGGAGCATCTACAGGAGAACATGAAGCTGTCGAGTTGAGAGATGGTGGAGATGATTATATGGGCAAAGGTGTTTTAAAAGCTGTCGAAAACGTGAATGAGATTATTGCTAAGGAAGTAATAGGATATTCTGTTTTTGAACAAAATACAATAGATCAGATCATGATCGAACTTGACGGAACGCCAAACAAGGCCAAATTAGGTGCTAACGCAATTTTGGGAGTTTCATTGGCTGCAGCCAAAGCAGCGGCTAATGAGTTAAACCAACCTTTATACAGATATGTAGGAGGGGTTAGTGCAAATACCTTGCCTGTACCGATGATGAATATTGTAAATGGAGGGTCTCACTCTGATGCTCCTATTGCGTTTCAAGAGTTTATGGTAATGCCTGTTAAGGCAAAGAATTTTACAGAAGCTATTAAAATGGGTAGCGAGATTTTCCATAACCTTAAAAAATTGCTTCACGACCGTGGTTTGAATACCGCAGTTGGTGATGAAGGTGGTTTCGCACCTACATTTGACGGTACTGAAGATGCACTTGACACCATTATCAGCGCTATTTCAAAAGCAGGTTATAAAGCAGGGGATGATGTGATGCTGGCCCTTGATTGTGCTGCTGCAGAATTTTATAAAGACGGAAAGTATGACTATACTATTTTTGAAGGGGATAAAGGTGTTGTAAGAACAAGTGAAGAACAGGCTGATTATATCGCGGAACTGGCAGCAAAATATCCGATCATCTCTATTGAAGATGGAATGGACGAAAATGACTGGGACGGATGGAAGTATTTGACAGATAAAATCGGAGACAAAGTGCAATTGGTCGGAGACGATTTATTCGTAACCAATGTGCAACGTTTGTCAAAAGGGATCAATAATGGAATAGCAAATTCCATCCTGATCAAGGTAAATCAAATCGGAACATTGACCGAGACCATAGCGGCCGTTAATATGGCGCATAATGCAGGATATACATCTGTGATGTCTCACCGTTCAGGTGAAACTGAAGACAATACAATTGCAGATCTTGCCGTGGCCTTGAATACTGGCCAAATCAAAACAGGGTCAGCTTCAAGAAGTGACCGTATGGCCAAGTACAACCAACTGCTGAGAATTGAAGAAGAGTTGCACAGCACGGCTTATTATCCGCAATTGAATGCTTTCAAAGTAGGATAATTCTTTAAAGAATATATGTAAAAAAGCTGAATGAAAATTCAGCTTTTTGTCATTTAAAATAGGCTGAATTAGGAGGGAAATTGCTAGTTATTTTGTAAATTCGCTTCAACGAAAAAATAGTAAAATTTAAATACAATATTACATATGTCAGAAGTAGCAAAGTTGATTGTTAGAGGACAAGAATATGAATTTCCAATTGTTGTGGGAACAGAAAATGAAGTAGCCATCGATATAAAATCTTTGAGGGCTGTAACAGATGGTGTCATCACCATTGACTCAGGATTTAAAAATACGGGCTCATGCGAAAGTAAGATCACATTTCTTGATGGAGAGAAAGGGATATTAAGGCACAGGGGTTATGCCATTGAGGAGTTAACCAAGAAAGCAAGTTTTCTTGAAGTAGCTTATTTGATCATATTTGGAGAGCTGCCTACAAAGGAACAATTCGCCAAATGGGAAAAAGATATTAAATTTCATTCCCTTCTTAATGAAGAGATGAAAAATATTATTGATGGTTTTCCGAAAAAGGCACACCCTATGGGAATGCTTTCATCTTTAACTTCGGCTTTGACAGCGTTTAATCCCGCTACAGTAGATATTACAAAAGAAGAGCAGGTCTATGGAGCCATAACCAAGTTAATGGGTAAGTTTCCTGTTATTGCTGCTTGGGCCCATAGCAAGAATTTAGGGACTCCTTTGAATTATGCTGATAATTCCTTGAATTACATTGAGAATATCATGCAGATGATGTTTAGGATCCCCACTGAGAAATATATCATGAATCCAATTGCTGTAAGGGCATTGGACGAATTGTTGATTTTACATGAGGACCATGAGCAGAATTGTTCTACTTCTACGGTAAGGATCGTTGGGTCTTCTGAGGCCGGATTGTTTGCATCGGTATCATCAGGGGTATCTGCGCTATGGGGAAGACTTCACGGAGGTGCCAATCAAGCTGTTTTGGAAATGCTTGAAAACATTCAAAATGACGGCGGAGATGTAGAGAAATATATTCTAAAGGCCAAGGATAAAAATGATCCATTCAGGTTAATGGGCTTTGGGCACAGGGTGTATAAGAATTTTGATCCAAGAGCGAGGATCATTAAAAAAGCAGCCGATGATTTATTTGCTGATTTAGGGACCAATGATCCGGTATTGGAAATTGCCAAGCACCTGGAGGAAGTCGCCTTAAACGATGACTACTTTGCTGAGAGAAAATTATATCCGAACGTTGACTTTTATTCAGGTATTATTTATCGTGCCCTAGGTTTCCCGAGAGAAATGATGACGGTCATGTTTGCTATCGGCAGATTGCCGGGCTGGATCTCTCAGTGGAGGGAAATGAGATTAAACGGAGAACCTATTGGAAGGCCAAGACAATTGTATGTCGGCTCTCCCTTGCGTCCGTTTATACCATTTGACCAGCGATAGAATCCATACTAAAAAATAAATTATCGCGCTGAGAAACAATGTTCTTAGCGCGATTTTTTTATCTATTTTTGCGAGAAAATATACTTCAATGGATCTTCATATTGTAAATGAAACTTCAAAACTGAAAGCGGTCATTCTGGGTACTGCGGAATCCAATGGCCCTGTTCCTAAAATAGAGGATTGCTATGATCCTAAGTCTGTGGAAAACATATTGGCCGGAACTTATCCGAAAGAGAGCGATATGGTTAAGGAAATGGAAGCCTTTGACGAGGTACTCAAAAAGTACGGTGTTAAGGTGTACAGACCTACGGTTATCAAAGATGTGAATCAGATCTTTGTTCGTGATATTGGGTTTGTTATAGAAGATAAATTTATCAGATCCAATATTTTGCCTAACCGACTTGAGGAACTTGATGCCATCAATCATGTCTACCAACAATTGGATCCGAAAAACAGGATAACGCCTCCATCGGATGTCCATGTTGAGGGGGGGGATGTAATGCCATGGAATGACTATATCTTTGTGGGTGTTTATACAGGAGATGACTATGAGGATTATATAACTGCCAGAACCAACAGGCGTGCTGTAGAGTTTATCAAAGAATTGTTTCCCCATAAAATAGTCAAATCCTTTGAGCTCAGAAAATCCAATACTGACCCAAAAGAGAATGCCCTGCATTTGGACTGTTGCTTTCAACCAGTTGGAAAAAATAAAGCAATCTTGCATAAAAACGGATTCTTGATTGAAGAAGAGTACCAGTTTCTTGTAGATTATTTTGGAAGTGAAAATATATTTGAAATCTCTAAGGAAGAAATGTATGACATGAATTCTAACATTTTTTCCATTTCGGAAGACGTAGTTGTTTCTGAAAAGGGATTTACAAGATTAAATAACTGGCTAAGAGCACATGGTTTTACCGTAGAAGAAATTCCCTATGCTGAGATTGGTAAACAAGAAGGCTTGCTCAGATGTTCCACATTACCTTTAATAAGAGAATAATACTGCTATGAAGCAACTTACAAATACGATCTTGATGATCAGGCCGGTGTCATTCAGGATGAATGAGCAAACTGCCGTCAATAATTATTACCAACATACCCTAAAACATCTTTCAGCCCAGGAGATTCAGTCAAAAGCTTTGGCTGAATTTGATGATTTTGTAAAAAAGCTAAGGCAAGTTGGTGTCAATGTTATTGTCATAGAGGATACCCTTGTGCCAAGCACGCCAGATTCTATTTTTCCGAACAATTGGATCTCCTTCCATAGCAATGGGAAAGTAGGTTTTTATCCTATGTTTGCTGAAAACAGACGTTTGGAAAGAAGGGAAGATATTTTAGACATCCTGGAAGAGAAAGGCTTTGTAATAAATGAGGTCATTGACTACTCCTCTGCAGAAAAGGAAGGCATATTTCTTGAAGCTACCGGAAGTATTGTACTGGATCGTGAAAACGGAGTCGCCTATTGCGCTTTGTCTGCCAGAGCCGATGAGGAGCTGTTTATAGAGTTTTGTGAGGATTTTGAATACACACCCGTTGTTTTTCATGCCTATCAAAGCGTAAACGGGAAAAGGGAACTTATCTATCATACCAATGTGATGATGGCCATTACCCAGGAAAATGTTATCGCATGCCTCGATGCCATAGATGACAAAAAAGAGCGAAAA